>JBCCLX010000313.1:0-5575 GCA_039026635.1 Pseudomonadota bacterium | reverse complement strand
TCTGGCTCTGCTTGACCGAGCATGGGAGCGCTGCCTCGAGTTGACCCTGCGCAACTCTCAGGCGAATCCCTGCCATACGCAAGTGATTGCCATCACTCGGGAGGAGGAAGGGTAATTTTTATCGCGCACACCCGATGGTAATGAAAGAAACAGCCTTTCAGCGGGAATCGATGAGTCGTGTCGCTGTGTCGATGCGTGCATCGGGGCGTGCAAGGCGCGCCTCCAGTGCGTCGGCAAAGGCGGCGGAGCTCTCTGAGATCGGTCGGATCTCATCGAACAGCGGCTGATCGCTCACGAAGGCTATGACCAAGGAGCGGCCAAACTCGGGGTTGATCTCAAAAGCGATCACCGATGGGTCCTCAAGCCGTTCTTCGAGGCGGTAGGCAACGCGGATGCGGCGCACTCCGCCATCCTCGGCACCCATCGCGCCGGTCCGGTTCTCCGTGCGATGGATGTTGGGGACCAGATTGAACACCGTGTCGGAGACATCCACGGCGACGACATGCAGATGCCGATCCACACTGGTCTCGGGCAAGAGCACGTCGATCAGGGGATTGTCCCCCACATGGTAGATCCCGGTAAGGTTCTGCTGCCCATCGCCCCCTTCGCCGAGCCAGATGCTCACCGCGCCCGTATCCGCGTCCGGCAGGAGCGCGAGGACGCGGCAGACCGAGGGGTTGAGGAGCTTGACCCCGAGCTCGACAGGCCGGTCGCCGGCGAGGGCCTCAAGACGTTGGCGCAGCGCATCTGCGTCTTCCCGGTTGGCGACGCGGGCATTCGCGGTGACCCGTTCGCCGAGCTGCCAATGACCCGCCGCCGGCACATCGAGGCGCGGCGTTCCACAGGGCATGATCGCGCCAAAGGCCGTCTCTAACCGATCCGGCGCCAGCACGCGCGGACCGACCGCGATATCCGTCCGGCTGAGCCGATAGCCGCGCGACGAGACGGCGGCCTCCAGAGCGCTCGTCACGCTTGCGCGCCCCTCAGCATCGGGGGCGAGACCGGTGAGGGCGAGATCGCGATCGGTGAGGGTCAGCCGCCAGTCGTCGAGCCCATCAAGCGGCCCGATCAACGCCTCGAGATCTGCCGCATAGGTCTCGCTCGGCGCCCCGGTCCCGCGGGCGAGCCCTGTCGCCTCCGCCCGCGCACCAAGCCCGGTAAGATGGTCTCTGAAGCGCGCAAGACCCTCCCGCGTCGGCAGATGCCCCTCGGCGCTCAGCCTCCCGTCCGGCAGCCGCTCGATCTGCATCACATAGGGCGCGATCGCTGGCGGGGGGTCGATCAGATCGCGGATCGCATCCTGCTGCCAGAAGCCCAGACCGCCGAGCGCCGCCAGCACGACCACGCTCGCAGCCAAGACGCCGCCCCGCCGGCGCGGACGGGGCTTTGTCGGCTGGGCCCCGCGCGTCCCACGCTCCCGCGAGGGCGGTTCAGCGATCGAGACCGGCTCTTCCAGCGCCGCCGCGAAGATCCGAGCCGCCTCCTCCGCGCTCTGCGCCCGACGCTCGGGCATCGGCTCCATCAAGCGCGACAGCACGCGACGCAGGGGCTCTGGCACGTCGTCGAGATCGGGGGGGCGAGAGCGTTCCTCGAAAGCCTTGATCTGGTTCGGCGGCGCCTCCGGGATCCGCCCACGCGCCGCGGCCAGCAGCGAGGTGCCGAGCGCATAGAGATCGCTGCGCTCATCCACCCGCCCTTCGAACTGCTCCGGCGCGGCATATTCGAGCTTTCCCGCGAAGACGTCTCCAAAGACGGTCGCAGCCCCAGGGCTCGTATCCCGCGCGATGCCGAAATCGATGATGGTCGCCTGCTCGGGCTTGTCGTCGCGCAGCACGATATTGTCGGGCGAGAGGTCGCGATGAACGATGCGCGCGGCATGGGCCGCGGCGAGCCCGCCGGCCACGCTCCGCCCGATCACCAGCAGGTCGCGCACCGGCATCGGGCCCCCGCGCAGCACCTTATCCAGCGAGGGCCCGTCGATGAAGTCCATCACGAGATAGACGACGCCATCAGCCGTCCGCCCCACATCGGTGTAGCGCACCACGGCAGGGTGGACGACGTCACGCATCGCCTCTTCGCGTCGGATCAGCTCGCGGTAGTCGTCTTTGGAGGAGAACTCGGTTCGAAAGGCCTTCAGCGCCACGAGCCGATCCGTCACGGCATTGCGCGCGGCATAGACCTGGCTCGTACCCCCGCGACCCAGCACCCGCTCGATCAGATAGGTGTTGTTGACCTCATCGCCGACACGAAAAAGATCGCCCGGCCGCGCACCCTCCCCCACACCGGTCATGAGGAAATCGCGTCCCGAGCGGCGCGCTGCGTTGAGAGGGAGAGGGTGGGCATGACAGTCGGTCCGGCGTTGACGTTGCGTCGCGGTTGGTGAGAGCCTAGCAGAAACGACGCGAAGGCGCGGTATCCTTTCCGCGCCGCATCCGCGCGGGCTGCGCGCGATGCTCTGCCGGAGAGGCCGCCGCGCATGCAGACGCCGCCGACCAGGCTGCCCCAACCCGCCAGTTCTCGCAGCGGGTCCGCTCGCTCCGGGCCTGGAAGCCCCGCGGATGGCGCGTCCGGTGGCGGGCCGGGGAGTGGATCGGGGGGCGGGCATCGCGCGGCCGCGCGCACTGATCGCGGCGCCGTGCGCCCCCGCAACGAGGATGCCGTTGTCGCCGATGTCACGCGCGGCCTCTTTGCGGTGATCGACGGGATGGGGGGGCATGGCAACGGCGAGCTTGCCGCCGCGATCCTGGCCGACCGGCTCGGCTGCGTCCTGCCCTGGCATGGTGTCGAGGCCGCTGCAGCCATGGTCAGCGAAGCGTTGCACGGCGCCAACCGGGCCATTCGCGCACGCGCCGAGGCGGAGGGCTTGGGCAGCTTCGGGGCCACGGTCGTCTGCCTCGTGGTCGAAGAAGGCAGCACAGCGGTGATCTGGGCTGGGGACAGCCGCGCCTATCACTTCGATGGCAGCCGGCTCACCCGGCTCTCCCGCGACCACTCGCTTGTCGGCGATCTGGTGGCCGAGGGTCGGCTCAGCGAGGAGGAGGCCGCGCGCCATCCGCATGCCAATGTGGTGACCCGCGCGATCGGTGTGACCGAAGCGCCGGAGCCCGATTGCCGGATCGCCCCGGCGCGGACCGACGGCTACTATCTCCTCTGCAGTGACGGGCTCACCGGTGCGGTGTCGGATGAGCGGATCGCCCGCGTGCTGAGCATGGCCGTCTCGCCCTCGGATGCGGCCGATGGGCTCATCGCTGCGGCGCTGGCGGCGAGGACCTCCGACAACGTCTCCGTCGTCGTCGTCTCCCTCGGTGCGACATGATAGGCTGCAAGGTACAGAGCAGAACGCGACGGGAGGGCAGGTGGTGACGATCCGGGCCGGAGATATCGTGGGCGCCGGCATCGTGGCCGTGGCCGTCCTCTTGGCAGCGATCCTCTTTCCCACGGTTCAGGGCCTGCTCTCGGAAAACGAGGGCGGCGTCTCGGCCGGCATCAACGAAGAGGTCACGGCGCTGCGTCAGCGCGTGATCGACCTCGAAGAGCGGCTGGAAGGGGAAAGCCGTCGGCGCCGTCAACTCGAGAGCCGCGTCGAAAACCTGGCGCGCCGCGGCCTGCCCTCGGAACAGGCGATGATCGGGGGCGAGGTCGAGGATGCAGCGGCGGTTGATGAGACGCTGGTCGATGCCCTCGCCCTCTCCCGCGGGCGCTTTAACAAGGGGCTCAACAGCCCGCGCCCGAGCTATCTGACCGTCCTGCTGGGAGAGCCGCGCGCGGATTACGACGACAGCTGCCAACCGCCCACGAACCCACGGCTGGTGGAACGGCTCGAGCGACGGGATCTCGGCCCCTTCGCAGTGACGATGATCAAACCCGCGCTCGACAGCCTGGCGCGGGTGCTCGACCGGCTGCGCCGCGCCGAGCCCGAGATCTATACCCGGCTCGGTACAGCAGGCGCTCTCTGTGCCCGGCTCGTGCGCGGCTCGGACAGTGCCGTCTCGACCCATTCCTGGGGGATCGCCGTCGATCTCACCGTTGCCGGAGAACTCGACCGTCTCGGCGACGATGGCACGCAATTCGCGCTCGTGCTCCTGGCCGATTTCTTCAACGCCGAGGGGTGGTACTGGGGCGCGGAGTACCGCCGTGAGGACTCGATGCACTTCGAGGTGAGCGAGCAGACGCTGCGGGCCTGGGTGGAGGAGGGCCTCCTCTGAACCGGTCTGACGACGGCGCAGAGCGGCCGATGGGCAGCAGCTTTCTCGCGCTGGCAACCCCCGTGCTGGCGCTGACCGACAGCCTGCCTCGGCGACTGGCGCAGACGACCGGCCCCGATGCGCCGGCTTGGCAAGGGATGCTGGATGCCGTCCTCGCCGATCTGGGCCAGGCCCTCGAGCGCTTCGGTGCGGATGCACGGGACGCTGGAAAGACGGAGAACGCCGTCGGCGCTGCGCGCTTCGCGCTGACCTGTGTGATCGAGACGGCAGCCCGACGGGCGCCAGGGCTCGACGGGATGGCCTGGGCCGCAGCGGCGCGCGGCACGATCTATGCCGGCCGCGCGCCCGAGACGGCCCTCCTCACCCGCGCGCTCAGCGTCGCCGAGGGCACAGGCCCAGCGCGCGACGCCGATCTGGCCGCCCTCTTGCGCGTCTGCCTCCGGCTCGCAGGGGCGGAAGCTGAAGCCCCGTCCGCGGCGACGAAGTCACCAACTGCGCCGATGAAAGGGGGCGAGCACGGGGGTGCGGCGCTACGCGAGCCGCCCGAGCCGCACCCCACCGCTTCTCCCCCCACTCCAGCCCGGCGGCGGATCAGCCTGCGTACCATCGGGCTCGTGGTCGCCATCGGTGCGGCGATTGCGGGGGGGACGGCCGCCATGCTCGGCTATCAGCAAGCTGGAGAGGCGGCGGCACAGCTGACGCTCAGCACCGCCGCCCCGATCCAGCAGATCCGAACCGCCGCCACCCCAGGCGCCGCCGTCGATGCGGCAGGCGCTCTCGAGGCCCAGCTGCAGGCGCGGGTCGCCGCAGTGCGTACAGGGCTGGCCGCCGTGGTAGGGGCCGGTCGGATCAATGCCGCCAGCATGGCAGCACAAGCGGCGATGGCGACGGCCCTGAAACCGCGATTGGCTGAAGCGGCGAGCGCGCAGGGCCCTGGCGAGGATCTCGATCATCGCATCGTGGCGGACCTCCTGGCAGGCCGGGTTCCGCCGGATGCGGCATGGCTCGCGGGCTTCATGGGCACGCTGCCCGGTCACAGTATTGATGCGGATACGCTGTCAGCACTGGCTACGGCCGTCCTTGCCGCGCCGGCGCTCGACACCACGGCCGGGAGCGAGGGGGAGGCGCCCACGGTGGGACCAGTGGTGACTGAAGCGGCCCTCCTCCTCGCCATCTCACGCGATCCGGTGATGAGTGCAGCGGGCTACTGGTCCTTGTCCGCGCGCCTACCCGATGCGCCCCGTGCCTTTGTCCAGCGCTCGGGCGCAGGCGTTGAGGGGGCGCCGCGCATTCCTGCGCTCTTCACAGCACCCGGTGCAGCACTCCTGGCCGAGGACCCGGAAGCACTGACGCGTGCTGCCGAGGACCGG
>JBCCLX010000312.1:0-5682 GCA_039026635.1 Pseudomonadota bacterium | reverse complement strand
CGCCCGGATCTCCTCGGTATCGACGCTCTCATCCACGGCGTGCATGCCCTGGCCTACGAGCCCGAACTCGACCACCGGACAGAGGTCCTTGATAAAGCGCGCGTCCGAGGTGCCGCCGCCCGTGCTGAGCGCCGGGTTTTCAAGGCAGCGCTCGGTGATCGCCTCGATCACCACTTCGGCCGGGCCGTTCGGAGGGGTGAAGAAGGCCTCGCCCGAAACCTCCCAATCGATCTCGGCATTGAGCCCCGAGCCCTGGATCTCGGCCGCCGCAATGCTCTCCGCCCAGATGCGGATCTCGTCGCTGGTCTTGGTGTCGTTGAAGCGGATGTTGAAGACCGCATGCCCCTCGGCAGGGATCACATTGGTGGCCGGGTTGCCCACATCGATGCTGGTCAGCGCAAAGCTCGAAGCCTGAAAGTTGCGCGAGCCGAAATCGAGGGGTGTGGCATCGAGCCGGGCACAGATGCGCGCGAGCGCGGGCAAGGGGTTGTGGGCATTCTCTGGATAGGCCGCATGGCCTTGGGTGCCGGTCACGCGCATGCGCCCGGTAATCGAGCCACGTCGCCCGATCTTCACCTGATCGCCGAGGCGGGCGAGCGAGGTGGGCTCGCCGACGAGGCAGAAATCCGCGCCTTCGCCCGCCTCGCGCATCCAATCGAGGATCGCGACGGTACCGTCCGTCGCGCGCCCCTCCTCATCGCCCGTGATCATCAAGACGATCGAACCCTCGGGCGGCGTCTCGCGGATCACCTCCGCCGCAGCGGCCACGAAGGCGGCGACGCCCGATTTCATGTCCACCGCACCCCGCCCCACCAGCCGGCCATCGATCTCCTCGGCCGCGAAGGGAGGGGAGGACCAGGCGTCCTCATCTCCCGCCGGCACCACATCGGTATGGCCGTTGAACGCAAAGATCGGGCTGCCGCGGCCCCAGCGCGCGTGCAGGTTTTCGACGCCGCCTCGGCTGATGCGCGTGCAGTCGAAGCCGAGCGGTGCCAACACGCCTTCGAGGAGCGAGATCGCACCCCCCTCCTCGGGCGTCACCGAAGGACAGCGGATCAGTTCGGCGGTCAGGTGAACGGGGTCAACCATGGCAGGCTCCAGCGCAGCAGTGCCCCCCTTTCACAGCCATGCGCCCCGGCTGCAAGGGGGTGCGGGCGCTCAGGCGTCGTCGCCGGCGTCATCGGCGCGGAAGGTGGTGAGATTGGCTACGATCACGGCGTTCTCGGCCAGCGCGCGGTCCATCAGATGGCCTTCAGCCGCAATGTCGACGGGGCCAAGCGGATCCTCGCGGGTGCCCCAGCTCTCGACCTCCAGCGGGCTGAGGCCTGCATCGCGCAGAACGGCGACGGTGGCATCCACCGCCGCCTTCTCATCCTTGGCGCCGCAGTAGCAGACGAGGGCCGCGCCCGTCGCATCCTCCGGCAGGCCATCCTCGGGCGCACGGCCGACCTCGACCATCAGGATGAAGACCTGCTCGCCCCCGCCGTTGGCCGAGGCCTTGGCCCCATCAGTCACGCAGCAACTCGTTGATCGAGGTCTTCGAACGCGTGCGCTCGTCCACGCGCTTGACGATCACCGCGCAGGCGAGCGAGGGCCCCGGCGTGCCATCCGCCATCGGGCGCCCCGGCATGGCACCCGGCACCACCACCGAATAGGGCGGCACTTCGCCGATGAAGGTCTCGCCCGTCGTACGGTCGACGATCTTGGTGGAGGCGCCGAGGAAGACGCCCATGGAGAGCACCGAGCCCTCCCGCACGATCACGCCCTCGGCCACCTCCGAGCGCGCGCCGATAAAGCAATTGTCCTCGATGATCACGGGGCCGGCCTGCAGCGGCTCGAGCACACCGCCAATGCCGGCACCGCCCGAGATGTGCACGTTCTTCCCGATCTGCGCGCAGGAGCCGACGGTCGCCCAAGTGTCGACCATCGTGCCGCTGTCCACATAGGCGCCGAGGTTCACGAAGGAGGGCATCAGCACAACGCCCGGCGCAATAAAGGCCGAGCGACGGACGATGGCTCCTGGCACGGCGCGGAAGCCGGCGCTGCCCCATTGATTGTCGCCCCAGCCGTCGAACTTGCTCGGCACCTTGTCCCACCAGCTCGCGCCACCCGGCCCGCCAGAGATCTGGCCCATATCGTTGAGGCGGAAGCTGAGCAACACGGCCTTCTTGGCCCATTCGTTCACCGTCCAGCTGCCGTCTGCGCCCTTCTCGGCGACGCGGGCCGTACCGGTATCGAGCGCGCTCAGCCCGCTCTCCACAGCCTCGCGCACGCTGCCCGCGGTGGCCGGCGTGACGCTCGCGCGATCCTCCCACGCGGCTTCGATGGTGGCGACGGTGCTCTGGTCGATGGCGGTCATGGCTGCGCTCCCTCTCAGTTTCCGCGCGGCTCATAGCCCGGGCGCGAGAGGGGCACAACGCAGAGGCGACGGGAGAGTACAGGCGCGCTGCCGCAAGAGGCGCTGCAGAGGCGCAGGAACGGGGGCTGCACAGGGGCGCGCTTCGGGCTACGAAGGGTAGGACGTCGAGAACCGCTACCCAAAGGCCCGCCCGTGAGCGATCCTGCCCATTCCTCCCGCCTTTTCCCCTCCGCCGAACAGGACGCGGAGCGGGCCGAGCGCATTCCGGCCACGCCGCAGACGCTCTCGCCCGCCTACCGCCTCGCCTTTGCGGACCCCGACTTTCTGGGGAGGGACGAGCTGCGGCCCGTGCGGCTGCAGCTCGAGCTGCTCAAACCCGAGATGGCGCTCGATGAGGCGGGGATCCGCTCGACGGTCGTGATGTTCGGCGGCGCTCGCGTGCCGGCACCGGGAGCCACCGTGCCGCAGGCGCGCCTCTGGATGTCTGGCTTCTACGAGGAGGCCCGCCGCTTCGCTCGGATCGTGGGCGAGGAATGCGTGCGGCGCGAGGGCCGGGAGCTTGTGGTGACAACCGGCGGCGGCCCGGGCGTGATGGAGGCCGGCAACATGGGCGCCTCCGAAGCCGGCGCCCCGACCATGGGGTTGAACATCGTGCTGCCGCATGAGGGCGCGCCCAACGCCTTCGTGACGCCCGAGCTCTCCTTCAACTTCCACTACTTCGCGGTGCGCAAATTCGTGTTTCTGCGCCGGGCGGCGGCGATTGCAGTGTTTCCCGGCGGGTTCGGGACGCTCGACGAGCTCTTCGAGGTGCTGACGCTGATCCAGACCAAGCGCATGTCTCCCCTGCCCATCCTGCTCTTCGGGCGCAGCTTCTGGGAGCGGATCGTGGATTGGCGGGCGCTGGTCGAGGCGGGGACGATTGCGGCCGGCGACCTCGACCTTTTCACCATGGTCGACACAGCGGATGAGGGCTGGGCGATCATCGCGCCGGCTCTCGGCGTCATTCCTCAAGCACCAGATCGAGGAGCAGGGTCCGCTGGAGCGGATTGAAGTTGTCGTCCGAGATCAGCGTCAGATGCACCGCCCCGTCGGCATCCACCCAGGCGGCGATGGCCTCCATGTTGTCGATGCCGCTCCGCGGCCCGAAAAGCGCGAGCTGGCGGGCATCGGCGGCGATCGGCAGGCTCGAGCCCGCATCCGCGCCCGTCGCACCGCTCACCGGGGAGCGTCGGAACGCTTCGACGAGGATGCTGACCCCCACCGAGGGGTCGAAGTGCCGACGCACCAGATAGAGCCGCCCGTCACTGCCGATATCCGCACCGGTGACGCTGTGCGGTGGCGGCAAGCGCAGGCGCGCCTCGCGTGGCCGTTCGGCGCCGTCGATCCTGTCGCGCAACACAAAGAAGGGGAAGCCGGCGCTGTCCGCCTCCTCCCCAATCGCGATCACGGTGTCGGCAGGCTCGATCCCCTCGGGCGTCGCCGCCAGCGCCTCTATACCCCCGTTGAAGGGCAGGGCTTCGAACTCGGGATCGCGCCAGGCGTCGACCTCGAGCGCCGTGCCACGGGCGACGGCGATACGATGGTCCCGCTCGAAGGCGATGAGCAGCGCGTCGCCATAGCGCGCGAGCGCCTCGGCATCGCGCGCATCACCCGTCAGCGCACTGCCCTCCTCGGTGAGGGTCTCAAGGCTGACGGCGCTCAGGGGACAGCCGGTCTCGATCGGGTCGTAGAGGGCCGTCATCAGCGCCCCCCGATCGGTGACGGCGGTGACGGCGAGCCCCTCGGCGCCAGGTTCGACCAGAAGGCCGGAGAAGCCGCCGAAACGCGGATCCGGTGCCGTGAGCACCCAGGCCCCCGCGATCGAGACGCCATCGAGGCGCTCAGGGGATAGCGTGACCGGCTCGGCCGTCACCGCAAGGCCCGGCGCGTTCGCTGGGCAGGCGGCTTGGGCGGCCAGACCGCTGCCGACCAGCGCCAGGGTGGCGAGCGACGCTATCTGGGCAGCGGTGCACCATGGCGATGGTTTCTGATCCGCGCGCTTCATTGGACGACCGCCTGACAAGCCTGAGGGAGATCCGCCAGCAGCAGCTCGCGACGGCTGCGCCGCGGGGTGCTGGGAGTTGCGTTCGGGTCGGGGGGCTCGAACCAGGAGGCGAGCTCCCGCCCGCAACCATCGCCCGGCGGCGGCGGGTCCTGATCGACACAGCCCGTTGCCCCTGCCGGACAGGAGAGGCGCACGTGGAAATGCGCGTCATGGCCGAACCAGGGGCGGACCTTGCGCAGCCAGTCCCTGTCCGCGCCGGTCTCCCCTCGGCAGAGCGCCACCTTGATGGCGGGGTTGACGAAGATGCGGGCCACGGCGCCATCGCGCGCCGCGGCCTTGATCAACGCCTGATGCCCCTCGGTCCAATTGCCGTTCACATCGCGCCCCGATGCGTTGACCACGCTATAGCTGCCGATGCGCTCCCGCGCCGAGCGGCTCAGAACCTCCTCGCCGGGGCGGCGCATCCAGATATCCGCATCGAGGCCGATCTGGTGGGAGCGGTGCCCCGTCAGCATCGGCCCGCCTCTCGGTTGGGAGATGTCGCCCACATAGATGCGCGGCCAGCCGATCGCCTGGGCATCGGTCGAGAGCCGCTCGATAAAGGCGATCATCTCCGGGTGGCCCCAGTTGCGGTTGCGGCTGAGGCGCATGGCCTGCCAGCCGGGTGCGGTTTCGGCGAGCGCGATCCCACCCGCCAGACAGCCTTTGGCATAGCTGCCGATAGGCGCCGGGGCCTGCGCACTGGGCACGCGCGCGCCGCCAAAGACCTGGCGCGCCGTCTCAGCGCTGGCGCCGGGCACCAGAAGCGCGAGGACGGTGGCGGAGGCGACAACGGGGGCGGCGGCGGCGCAAGCGAGCCTGCCTAAAGGCCAGAGCTGGCGCAGGAGACGCCCTGCCCGGCTCATCGCGCCCAGTGCTCTTCTCATGCCATCTCTCCCGATCCGCGAGCGTCGCAAGGCGCGCTTTGGAGAGAGTATGCGTCATCGCCGAGGCGGCATGAAGTCCTTCGAGATGTGACCGGCCTTTCGCGCGATCACACCTCAGGCAGCGTCCTCTTTCAGGCCGCGCGTTGCCACGACCGCGCGGAGAGGCGCGAGGAAGTGTTCCAGGTCGTCAAACCTGAAGGCCTCTGTGTCACGTGATCATGGTCAAACCTGTGCGAATCTTCACAATCGCGGTACGCGCCTTGAACGCATTAAGCATTGGCCGGAAACAGTTGTCGCATTTCCATGCGAAACAGCCTTTGACTTTGCTTGGGTAGCGAAATATCGACGCAGTT
>JBCCLX010000311.1:0-5701 GCA_039026635.1 Pseudomonadota bacterium | reverse complement strand
TGCACGGCGAGGAGGAAGAAGGCCAGGAGCACCAGCGCCCAGGCGAAGAGCAGGCAGGCGATCTGGATGAAGTTCTCGAAGAAGGCAACGAAGCCCATGAGATCGGCGGTGGATTCCAGAAGCGGCCGACCGGCATCGAGCCCGGTCTGCGCCACCCGACCGGGACGCAGGAGATCGGCGGGCGAGAAGCCGGTGCCGGAGGCCAAGAGACCCAGCCCCGCGAAACTGTCGAAGACGATGGCGGCGAGGCTGTTCCAGTTGGAGATGAGCCAGGCGAAAACACCGACAAAGAGGGTCTTTTTCACTAGGCGGGCGATGATGTCGTCATCGGCGCCCCAGGCCCAGAAGAGGGCAGCCAGCGTAACGTCGATCACGATAAGCGTGCTGGCGATGAAGGCGACCTCGCCCCCCAGAAGCCCGAAGCCGCTGTCGATATAGGAGGTGAAGACCCCGAGGAAGGTGTCGATGACGCCGGTGCCGCCCATGGCTCACTCGCCCCTGGTCCGGTCGCGCTCCCGTCCGAGGAAGCGGTCGCGGGTTTCGGCCCAGACAGCGAGACAGTCGGGATCGGAGGCCGCGGCCTCGCCCAGTTCCTGGCAGCGTCGCTGTTCGGCCCGCAGGGGATCGTTCTCCGGCAGGAGGGGAGCGGCCGGACGCGTAGCCTGCCCCGCCTCGTCCCGGCCCATCTCCACAACCGCCGCGGTGACCGCGATGGCGACGAAGACGATGGCGGCGATGCGGGCGAGAACCGATCGCTCCATGGGCCTTTCCCCCCCCTCAGTTGTTGAACATCCGGGCATTGCCGGGCTGGTAGCCCGCGCCCGGGGTGAGGAAGCGTTCGCGCTGGACCCGGCCCTGTTCGGCCGCTGCGGACCGCTCAGCCTCGACCAGCGCGCTCGCGCGGCCGTTGGCGGCGACGACGGCGATCAGGTCGGCGATCTGCTGGGACTGCAGCGCGAGGAGTTGGTTGCCGGCTTGCGTGGCCTGCAGGGCGCCGACGGCGGATTGGCTTTCCCCGACAAGGGCGGAGTGCTCGGCGCGCTGGCCGTCGAGATTGCCGACGACGCCCGCCTGCACGCGGAGCGCGTCCTGCAGCCCGCCGACGGTGTTTTCCCAACGGGACCGGGCATCGGCCAGAAGCTGCGCCTCGGGCGCGGCCATGGGGATGTTGGCATAGTCCTGCTGGAAGACCTGGTCGATCTGGGCGACATCGAAGGCGATGTTCTGCGCCTGGGACAGAAGCTGCCGCGTCCGTTCGACATTCTGCTGCAGCACCTGCAGCGAGGAATACGGCAGGCTCGCAAGGTTGCGCGCCTGGTTCATCAGCATCTGCGCCTCGTTCTGCAGCTGGGTGATCTGGTTGTTGATCTGCTCGAGCGCCCGTGCGGCGGAGAGGATGTTCTCCGCGTGGTTGCGCGGGTCGTAGACGATGCGCCCGCCTCCGCCGAAGAGGAAGGCCTGCGCGGGCGTCGCGAAGATCGGCGACAGGCCGATGGGGGCTGCGAGCGTGAGGGCCAAGGCGGATACGCTGGCGAGACGGGACAGGTGATGGGCGGGATGGGTCATGGGGTGGTCTCCTCTGCGGGTTGGGGGGCTTGGGGGATCGGGGCGTCTGGCTCCTGTGGCTCTGGTGCGAGATTGGTGAGCTCGGGGATCAGCTCGGCGGCCCAGCCGACCCCGCGAACTTCGAGCCAGGCCGCGAGAAAGCCGTCGCGACCGCGCTCCGCGAGGATCTCCGAGATCAGGGTCTGGTCGGACTTGGACGAGGCGGCGCAAAGCGCGAGGCCGACTTCGGACAGGTCCAGCTCGAAGAGCCGGTTGCCGCGCCGCGACTGGCAGTAGTAGTCGCGCTTGGGCGTGGCGCGCGCGAGGATCTCGATCTGCCGGTCATTGAGGCCGAAGCGGCGGTAGATCGCGGTGATCTGGGGCTCGATCGCGCGTTCGTTGGGCAGAAGCAGGCGAGTCGGGCAGCATTCGATGATGGCGGGCGCGATGGTAGAGGTGTCGATATCCGAGAGCGACTGGGTCGCGAAGATGACCGACGCGTTCTTCTTGCGCAGCGTCTTCAACCATTCGCGCAGCTGGCCCGCGAAGCCCTCGTCATCGAGCGCAAGCCACCCCTCGTCGATGATGAGGAGCGTCGGTCGGCCATCGAGCCGATCACCGATGCGGTGGAAGAGATAGGAGAGGACGGCGGGCGCCGCGGCGGTGCCAACGAGCCCCTCGATCTCGTAGGCCTGGACCGAGGCCGCGCCGAGCGCTTCGGTTTCGGCATCGAGCAGTCGGCCATGTGCTCCGCCCAGGCAATAAAGCCGCAGGGCCTGTTTGAGGTCGGAGGATTGCAGCAGGACCGCGAGACCGGTGATCGTGCGCTCGCCGACCGGGGCCGAGGCCAGCGAGGTCAGCGCGGACCAAAGATGCTCCTTTACCTCCGGCGTGATCGCGATGCCCTCGCGGGCGAGGATCGCGCCGATCCAGCCTATGGCCCAGCTGCGCTCGGAAGGATCGTCGATCCGGGCAAGTGGCTGCAGGGAGACCGTCGCGTCCGCCCCCTCGGTCAGTTCGCCGCCCAGATCATGCCAGTCCCCGCCCATGGCCAAGGTGGCGGCGCGGATCGAGGCTCCGAAATCGAAGGCGAAGACCTGGGCGCCCGGGTAGCGGCGAAACTGCAGCGCCATGAGCGCGAGCAGCACGGACTTGCCAGCCCCGGTGGGACCCACGACCAGTGTATGGCCCACATCGCCGACATGGAGCGAGAGCCGGAACGGCGTCGCGCCCTCGGTCTTGCCATAAAGCAAGGGCGGACCGTCGAAATGCGTGTCCCGCTCCTCTCCCGCCCAGACGGCGGAGAGCGGGATCATATGGGCCAGATTCAGGGTGGAGATCGGTGGCTGGCGGACATTGGCGTAGGCCTGCCCCGGCAGCGAGCCGAGCCAGGCATCGACCGCATTGACCGTCTCGACCATGGCGGCGAAGTCCCGGCCCTGCACGACCTTCTCGACGAGGCGGAGTTTCTCATCGGCGCGGCGCGGGTCCTCGTCCCAGACGATGAGCGTCGCCGTGACATAGGCCTCGCCCGCGATATCGGCACCGAGCTCCTGTAGCGCCATGTCGGCATCGGCGGCCTTGTTGGCGGCATCGGTATCGACCAGCGCCGATTGCTCATTGGTCATCACCTCCTTCAGGATCGCGGCGATGGATTTGCGCTTGGCGAACCATTGGCGGCGGATGCGCGCGACCATCCGCGCGGCCTCCATCTTGTCCATCAGGATGGCGCGGGTCGCCCAGCGATAGGGAAAGGCCAGCCGGTTGAGGTCGTCGAGGATTCCGGGCGTGGTGGCGCTCGGAAAACCCGAGAGGGTCAGGACACGCAGATGGGCGTCCCCCAGCCGCGGCTCGAGCCCGCTGGTCAGCGGCTGGTCGGCCAGAAGCGCATCGAGATAGGCTGGGGTTTCCGGCACACGAACACAGTGGGCTTGCGTCGAGATCGTCGAATGCAGGTAGGTCAGCGTCTCGCTGTCCCTCATCCAGCGGCATTCGGGCATGATGCCGTCGAACAGCGCCAGCACGCGGTCGGTGCGGTCGATGAAGCCGCGCAGCACCTCGCCCGCATCGACGCCGGTCTTGTCGCGGCCTTCGTAGAGCCATGTCTCGGCCCGCGCGGCCTCCTCTGCGGGCGGCAGGTAGAGGAAGGTCAGAAAGTACTCGGACTGGAAATGCGCCCCCTGCTCGGCGAACCCCGCGCGGCGTTCGGCATCGAGAAGCGCCGAGGCCGGATCGGGAAAGCGGCTTTCGGGATAGTCGGCCGCGACCACCCGCTGCGCCTCGACGAAGATCGCCCAGCCCGAGCCGAGGCGGCGGAAGGCGTTGTTGATGCGGCCCGCCACGGCGACGAGTTCCGCCGCGACGGCGCTGTCGAGATCTGGCCCGCGGAACCGGGCCGAGCGCTGCAGGCTGCCGTCCTTGTTCAGTACAACGCCGGGCGCCACCAGCGCCGCCCAGGGCAGGTAGTCCGCCAGCCGCGTCCCTTTCCGGCGATATTCCGCGAGGTTCATCATGGTGCAACCTCAGACCTCGAGATGACCGGGAAGCCGCAGATGCCGACGCCCGACCTCGACGAAGTGCGGATCGCGCCGCGCGGCCCAGACCGCGACCAGGTGGCCCAGAAGGCCGATGACGATCCCGGCGACCCAGAGCTGCAGCCCGAGCCCGATGGCTCCGGCCAGCGTCCCGTTCAGGATCGCGAAGGCCCGCGGCGCACCGGCCAGCAGGATCGGCTCGGTCAACGCACGATGCATCGGGACGGTGAAGCCCGGCACGTCCGCTAACTGCTCGAACGTGCCGTCCATCAGATCAGCGCCCCGCCGCCAAAGCTGAAGAAGCTCAGGAAGAAGGAGCTCGCCGCAAAGGCGATGGAGATGCCGAAGACGATCTGGATCAGGCGGCGGAACCCCCCGGAGGTGTCACCGAAGGCCAGCGTCAGGCCGGTTACGATGATGATGATCACCGCGATGATCTTGGCGACCGGCCCCTCGATCGACTCGAGGATCGATTGCAGCGGCGCCTCCCAGGGCATGGAAGACCCTGCCGCCCGAGCGGGTCCCGCCAGCATCAGGGTGACGCTGGCGTAGGTGACGGCATGCGCAGCCTGCGCGCGCAGCCGATGCAGGGTTCGGGTCATGAGGGTTCTCCTGTGTTGGTGTCCATCCCGCTCGGCCGCACCGCCGGGGTGATCCAGTAGTCGCCGTCTGGTCCCAGCCCCTCGACGCGGGCGAGTTCAGCAAGGCGGCGGTTGGCCCCGCGCCCGGAGAGAACGGCGATGAGATTGACGGTCTCAGCGATGAGGGCGCGCGGCACGGTGACCACGGCCTCCTGGATGAGCTGCTCCATCCGGCGCAGCGCGCCCAAGGCGGAGCCCGCATGGATGGTGCCGATCCCGCCCGGATGGCCCGTGCCCCAGGCCTTCAAGAGGTCCAGCGCCTCGGCCCCGCGCACTTCGCCGATGGGAATGCGGTCGGGGCGCAGGCGGAGCGAAGAGCGGACGAGATCGGAAAGCGAAGCAATGCCGTCCTTGGTGCGCAGCGCCACGAGGTTGGGTGCTTTGCATTGCAGCTCGCGGGTGTCCTCGATGATTACGACGCGGTCGGACGATCCGGCCACTTCGGCGAGGAGCGCATTGGTCAGGGTCGTCTTGCCGGTGGAGGTCCCGCCCGCCACAAGGATATTGGCCCGCGCGGCAACGCCGTCGCGCAACAGCGCCGCCTGGGTCTCGGTCATGATCCCGGCCGCGACATAGTCGGCCAGCGTGAAGACCGCGACGGCGGGTTTGCGGATCGCGAAACAGGGTGCGGTGACCACGGGCGGCAGGAGACCTTCGAAGCGTTCCCCGGTCTCGGGCAGCTCGGCCGAGACGCGCGGCCGCGCGGCATGCACTTCGGCCCCGACGTGATGGGCGACGAGCCGCACGATCCGCTCGCCATCGGCGGGCGACAGCGTGGCGCCGGTATCGGAGAGCCCCTCGGAGAGCCGGTCGATCCAGAGCCGCCCGTCGGGATTGAGCATGACCTCGACGGTCATCGAGTCTTCCAGAAACCCGGCGATGGCGGGCCCGAGCGCCGTGCGCAGCATCCGCGCGCCGCGGGCCATCGCTTCCGGTTTCCGAGCTGCCTCTGCCATGCTGTCCCCGTTCCGTGAGTGGCCG
>JBCCLX010000310.1:0-5715 GCA_039026635.1 Pseudomonadota bacterium | reverse complement strand
GCGAAGGTCCGCACAGTCATTTCAGGGAGAGGCAGATTATCGGAACGGTGTGGCCGCGCAATGGTCAGCAGGGGCCTTCAAGACCCGCTTTGCTCTTGCGTCAGCGCTTTGATGGGATCGCGGGTCCCAAAAGCCGCTCGAGCGCGAAGGCAAGATGCTCGGTGCTGAAACTGTGCCCGCCAGGATGGGTGCAGAGCAGTAGTTCGCCCCCGCCAACGAAGACCCTGCAAGCAAGGCCCGCGCCGCTGGCTTCGAAGCCCTCGCGGAAGCCGTGGCTCTCGCGGAACATGGCCATAGCCTCTGCCACGTCCCCCTGTTTGGTCTCCGCAATCCGGCGCCCCTCCAGCGGTACGATGCGGTCCGTCGTGCCGTGGATGTGCGTCACATTTGGTGCCGGACCGCCGCAGCGCTCGGGGACGGGATCCCAGAACGTGCCGGCTATCGGGACGAAGCCATGGAAGCGTGCGGGCCGTTGACAGGCGAGCTCCCACGTCATCATCCCGCCCGCCGAGAAGCCGGTGGCCACGAGCCGGTCCCGATCGAGGGCGATTCGGCCTGCCAAATCCTCGATCACCGCGTCCACATAGGCCATCTCGTCGGTGCCCGGGATCGTGGCGTGACTGGGCGCATTCGGGATCGTCCAATCCCCGCCGGCTGACTTGAGGGCGACGAGGGCCAGACCGAAGCGGTCGGCGAGCGCACGAAGCAACGCGTTACTCATCGCCGCCTTGGCGCTGCCTTGATAGCCATGGGCATAGAAAAGCGCACCGATCGGCAGGGACAGATCATGGTCTTGGGGCAGGTGCAGCCGATAGTGCCGCTCGCCGATCACGCAGTCGCTCTCGGCGCTGCAGGCATGGAGTGGCCCTGCCAAAAGCGCGAGCCACAGCACGATGACGAGGCCCGCCAGCCTCAGGGCTTGGATGGCGAGGATAAAGGGGATGGGCGAGGCGATGAGCATGGTGTTACTCCGACAGCTCTTGCTGCCGGAGAGATAAGCCGGCCCTCTCCAGCGTCATGGCGCGCGCGCTGAACGACCCGCCTCGTCCCGGGCTTGGACCGGGACCACGTGGCGCTCGACGGGGGGGAGCCGTGCCGGGGCGCAGCCGGTCCCGGGTCAAGCCCGGGACTCTGGCGGCAGACAGTGGCGCTGGGTGCCAGTGGTAGGGGTGGCGGCGGTCAGAGTGGCGGCTGCGTCAGGCTTCCAGGGCGCGGCGCAGGATTTCGACGTCTTCGGCGAGCTGATGGTCGGCCTGGGAGAGCTCTTCCACCTTCTTTACCGCATGGAGCACGGTTGTGTGATCCCGCCCGCCGAAGCCGCGTCCGATCTCGGGCAGGGACTTCGTCGTGAGCGTCTTCGCCAGATACATCGCCACCTGTCGCGGCCGGGCCACTGCACGGGCGCGCCGGGCACTGATCAGGTCGGAGAGGCGGAGGTTGTAGTGGTCCGCCACACGACGCTTGATCTCGTCGATCGTCACCTTGCGCTCGGCGGTGCGGAGGAGATCCGAGAGGCACTCGCGCGTCAGCTCGAGATCGACGCGGCGTCCGGTGTAGGAGGCATAGGCAAAAAGGCGGGTCAGCGCGCCTTCGAGCACGCGGACATTCGAGGCGATTCGCTGAGCCAGCATCTCCAGCACTTTGGGGTCGAGCTTAACGTCGGGATGCACATGCATGGCCTGCTCGGCCTTGGCCTGCAGGATGCCGAGGCGCAGTTCGTAATCGGCCGGATGGATATCGACGACCAGACCCCATTGCAGACGGGAGCGGATCCTCTCCTCCATGCCCTCGATCCGGTCAGGGCTGTTGTCGCCGGAGATCACCACCTGCTTCTGCTGGTCCACCAGGGCGTTGAAGGTGTGGAAGAACTCCTCCTGCGTGCTGTCTTTGCCAGCGATATACTGCACATCATCGACCATCAGCACATCGACCGAGCGGAAGTGCTGTTTGAAGGTGATGGTGTCCCGCGAGCGTAGCGCCTGGACGAAGCGATACATGAACTGCTCAGCCGAGAGGTAGAGCACCCGGCAGCCCGGCCGCGTCGTCTGAAGGTGCCAGGCGATGGCGTGCATCAGATGGGTTTTGCCGAGGCCGACGCCGCCATAGAGAAACACCGGGTTGAAGGTCGCATCGGCGGTCTCGGCCACGCGACGGGCAGCAGCATGGGCAAGCTCGTTGGGTTTGCCGACGACGAAGCTGTCGAAACTGTAGCGCGGATCGAGGGCCGCGCTCTCGAACTGACTACCCGCGCCCATGCTGATCGTCTCCGCTGTAGCGGCCGTCGGCACCGCTCGGGGTGCGGGGCGCGCGGGCATCGGTTGGACAGGTATCGACGGCGTGGGCATCGACGGTGTGGGCATTGCTTTGGCGCCGACGGGCGTGCTGACCGGCGCGCTCACCGGTGAGCGGGGCCCGGCAGGGGCGCGCGGCCAATCCCGAACGGTAGCCTTCGTCGACTCGAGCGGTCCCGGCGCCCGTGCCGCGCATTCGTCGGCAGGCTCGACGGAAACGCGCCGAATCCCAGGGCTCGCACGGCGAAAGGCGGACAGAATGACGTCCCCGTAGCGACGCTCCACCCAATCGCTGTGAAAGCGCGACGGCGCCTTCAGAACGGCGAAGTCGTTGCGAAGCGTCTCAAGCTGCACAGTCTCCAGCCACCGGTCGACCGCATCGTCGCCAAGATCACTACGCAGTCCAGAAATAATCGCTTTCCAAAGAGACTGATCATCCACGCTACGCCCCAATTCTTGCGGTAATCCGCTGTTCATCATTGTTTTGCCCGTCCTCAGAGTTCTCCTGTCACTGCTCGATAGTCGTGCTGTCCGCCTCTGATGGGCTCTTGCACGCATGCCTCAACTGCTTGTTTAAAGGCCGGTATTCCGGCTCTTAAGACTGGCGCCAAGGAAGTCCCGCGACTTTCCAGCCGTTGACGCGACCACGCCGCCCCTCGGTGTCGAGGTCGCCCTCAAAGCCTTCGGCCACATTGATGCAGGCCTCGACGGGCGATGGGGCAACGCTGGCAACGGTCCTTGCGGCCGCCATGGACCGCGCGCCGGAGCGGCAGATGAAGAGAAGCCGGCGTGGCATCCCTCCGTCGTTCTTCGCCATCGCCGCAAGTTGGTCCAGGAACTGTGCGTTCTGCATCATCCCCGGGAAGTGGCTCCATTCGATGGGCCAGATTCGCTTACCGGCCTCGCCGAGGTCCGGCATCCCAACGAACGTCCACTCGGCAGCGCTGCGCACATCGACCATGCGCGTGTCCGGATCTTCGAGCAGCATGGCCCAAGCTTCCGCTGGGCCTGTCTCCATTACCCGTGCGCTTCCATCCTGCATCGATTACCTCGTCTGCGTGTCTGCACCTCCGGTTCTTTGACTGCTGAGCCCCGCGGAGCGGGCTCTGGCTGGACCGGTTGCCGGGAGGCTCGATCAGCGCGTTGGCTGGGGTCTCGATCGCCCGGACCCCCCGCATAGCCGCGGGTTTGGATTCGCGGCAAATACTTTGCGACCCGACTTTTACGAAAATTTAAGTTGCCGCTCCGGAATTGTGAGAAACCGGAGACAGTAATCTGATTCTCATGTTGAGATTTTCTTTGGGCAACCTAGTAGGTTACGGCAAATACCGCAGACTCTATTTGAGATTGCTCATGTGTGACGGAGTATGCGGCCGGTGAAAGCTGGCTTCAAGCAGTACGTTTGCAGAACATCACAAAACTATATCACTCACGTAACAAAGGGCGCACATCCCTTTGGATGCACGCCCTCCACGATGCGGCGCTACAAGTTGCGTGGCTCAGCTGGCGAGCTTGGCGATCCGGCTGTGCAGGCGGGAGACCTTACGGCTCGCCGCATTGCGGTGGATGATGCCCTTCTGAGCGCTGCGCATGATCTCGGGTTGAGCGGCCTTCAGCGCTTCCAGCGCCTGGGCCTGATCGCCGCTGGCGATCGCCTCCTCAACCTTGCGCACGAAGCTGCGCATGCGGCTGCGGCGCATCTTGTTAACCTGGGTGCGCTTCTCGATCTGGCGCACGCGCTTGCGTGCCTGAGCTGTGTTGGCCATGGCTTCTTTGCTTCGTTCCGGTGCAGAGGCGCGCCTCTTACGCGTCACGGCCCTTCGGGTCAATTCCCCAATTTCAGGCCGGGATCAGCTGCCCTTGAAGTGGGGGGTGCGCTTCTCGATGAAGGCGTCCATGCCTTCGCCCTGATCCTCGGTCGCGAAGAGGGCGTGGAACATGCGGCGCTCGAATCGCACGCCTTCCGAGAGGGTGGTCTCATAGCTGCGGTTGACCGCCTCCTTGGTGGCCATCACGGCAAGCGGCGCCTTGTCGGCGATCTTGGCTGCGATAGCGACCGCCTCGTCCACGAGCTTCTCGACTGGGAAGAGCCGCGAGACGAGACCTGACCGCTCGGCCTCCGCCGCGTCCATGAAGCGGCCTGTCAGGTTCATGTCCATCGACTTCGATTTGCCGACAAAGCGCGTCAGCCGCTGCGAGCCGCCGGCACCGGGCATGACGCCGAGATTGATCTCGGGCTGGCCGAACTTCGCGCTGTCGGAGGCGACGATGAAGTCGCACATCATGGCGAGCTCGCAGCCTCCGCCCAGCGCATAGCCACAGACCGCCGCGATCACCGGCTTGCGCACGCGCGTCACCGTCTCCCATTCGGCGGTGATGAAGTCTTGGCCATAGGCTTCGACGAAGGTCTTGGGCCGCATCTCCTTGATGTCGGCGCCGGCGGCGAAGGCCTTTTCGTTGCCCGTGATCACCATCGCGCCCGTGCCGCTGTCCGCATCGGCCTTCAGGAGCGCATCGCCCAGCTCTCGCATCAGCTGGCTGTTCAGCGCGTTCATCGCCTCGGGCCGGTTCAGCCGGATCAGGGTGACGTGGTCGCGCTTCTCGACGATGATCGTCTCATAGGCCATGGCACTCTCCCTCGGCGTCGCAACAGCGCGCGGGGTTTAGCCGCCGGTTCAGACGCGATCAACCTCACAGCGTGGAATGGGTCTTCGATCCGGGTCTCAACGCTGACAGAGCGAGCAGTAGTAGGTGGACCGACCGGACTGCACGATGCGCAGAATGCGGCCCTTGCAACCCCCACAGAGACAGGGCTCCTCGGTTCGGCCATAGACCCGGAACGCATGCTGAAAGTAGCCGAGCTCACCATCCGCATGGCGGTAGTCGCGCAGCGTGGACCCACCGGCTGCGATCGCCTCCTCGAGCGTTGCCCGGATCTCGCTCACCAGCCGGTCGATGCGGTTGGCCGAGAGGCTGCCAGCGAGGCGGCGGGGGTGGATGCCCGCACGGTGCAGCGCCTCGCAGACATAGATGTTGCCGAGGCCAGCGACGACGCGTTGGTCGAGCAGCGCGGCTTTGATCGGCGTGGCCTTGCCGGCCAGCCGCGCGGCGAGCACCGGGCCCGAAAAGGCGTTGCTGAGCGGCTCGGGGCCGAGCGTCATGAGCCAAGGGTGCTCGGCGATCTGCGCGGTCGGCCAGAGGTCCATGGCCCCGAAGCGGCGCACGTCGTTGTAGACGATGCGCGCGCCCCGATCGGTCTCGATGACCAGATGATCATGGGGACCCAAGGCATCGCCCGTGGTCTCGGCGCCGGTGCGATGGACAAAGCCCGCCACCATCTCGAGCGTCTCCGGCGCCTCCGCGGCGCTGACCAGCATGCGACCGGTCATTCCCAAGTGGATCAGCCAGGTCTCCGGCTCGGCCT
>JBCCLX010000309.1:0-5740 GCA_039026635.1 Pseudomonadota bacterium | reverse complement strand
GGCGCGGATCAAGTCTCATCTTCTTCTCACGGGCGAGCTGACCCAGGACGAGTTCTACAGATTTGTCGACACAGCCCGCGCCCTCGAGACCCTGCCGCTTCATATCGACGACACGCCCGCGCTCCCGATCTCCACGCTCGCGGCCCGGGCGCGCAAACTGAAGCGCCAGCAGGGGCTCGATTTCCTGGTGGTCGACTATCTCCAGCTCGTCCGCCCCGCCTCCGGCAAATCCGACGGACGTGTGCAGGAGGTTTCCGAGATTACGCAGGGTCTCAAAGCAATTGCGAAGGAGTTGGAGATCCCAGTGGTTGCGCTCTCGCAGCTAAGCCGCAAGGTTGAGGAACGCGAAGACAAGCGGCCCCAGCTCTCGGATCTGCGCGAATCGGGGTCGATCGAGCAGGATGCGGATGTGGTGATGTTCATCTATCGCGAGAGCTACTACCACGACCGGGTGAAGCCGCCCGAGGATGACCCGCGCTTTGCTGATTGGGTCTCCAAGGCCGAGCGCCTGCACGGTCGCGCTGAGGTGATCATCGGCAAGCAGCGCCACGGGCCCATCGGCACCGCGGATCTGATGTTCCAGGACAGCTTCACCCTCTTCACCGACCCCGCACCCGGCGGCATGGGTGGCGGCACGGCAGAGCGCATCGCCGCCCCGGACGAGACGGCGTTTTGACCCGCCCCGGCCGGCAAGCGGGCGGGCCAAAGGTTCCCGAGCGCGCCAAGGAAAAGCGCAGCGCACGAAAAGAGGGCGCCACCGAGCGCTCGGCCGAGACGCGCAGTGTCGAGGGTGAGCGTGATCGGGCGAGTTCGAGCGCCCGCGCCCCCCTCGCGCCAGTCCGGGATGAGGGCCCGGTCCTGGAGGGACGGCTGACCATCGACCTCGGCGCGATTGCCGAGAACTGGCGCGCCCTCGATGCCCGATCCTCCGCCGAGGTTGAAACCGCTGCCGTGATCAAGGCCGATGCCTATGGGCTTGGCGCCGAACGCGTGGCCCCCATCCTGGCCGCCGCCGGCGCCCGCAGCTTCTTCGTGGCCCAGCCGAGCGAGGGGGTCGCCCTGCGCGCCATCCTCGGCGAGGGCCCCACAATCTATATCCTCGGCGGCTATGCGCCCGGCCATCGCACCGGATTTGCCGACGCGCATCTGCGCCCCGTGCTCAACAGCCCCCGCCAGCTTCAGGACTGGCTCGCGGGTCCAGCCGGTCCAGCGGCGCTGCAGCTCGATACGGGGATGAACCGGCTTGGCTGCGAGCCGTCCGAGCTTGCCGCGCTCGGGCCCCTGCCCGCCTGCATCACACTCGTGATGAGCCATCTCGCCTGTGCCGATGACTGGGGCCATGCGATGAACGCCGAGCAGCGGACCGCTTTCGTTGCCATGGTCAACGGGCTCACGTCTGAGGGTGCCGATCCCGTCCTCAGCCTCGGGGCCACCGGCGGCATCCTGCTCGGCGGGGCCTATCATTTCGGGATGGTTCGCCCGGGCATCGGCCTCTTTGGCGGTGCGCCCTTTCGCGATGCACAGCCCGTTGTCCGCCTCGAAGCTCCGATCATCCAGATCCGCGACATCGCGCCTGGCGAGGCCGTGGGCTATGGCGCGGCCTATCGCGCGCGTCGCCCCATGCGCATCGCCACCGTCTCTACGGGCTATGCCGACGGGATCATCCGTGCCGCCGGCAACCGGGCGGCGGCAACGCTCGCGGGGCGCAGTCTCTCCTATGCCGGCCGCGTCTCCATGGATTTGATCACCCTCGATGTGACCCACTGCCCCGAGGCCGAGGCCGGCGCGATGGTGGAGCTCATCGGCCCCGGCCTGCCTCTCGACACCCTCGCCGAAGCTGCCGGCACCATCGGCTACGAGATGCTGACAAGCCTTGGCCGCCGCTACGCCCGCCACTACATCGCGCCCGGACCCTGAGCCCAGACCCTGAGACCGGACCCGAAGGCAGGCCTTCAATGGGCCTTCACACAAGACACGTTAAAGCCGGAACACGCGCCCGATCACGGCCCCGGCACGCGCACCGCCTTGCCGCACGCACGCGCCGACCAATACTCTAGGGCCAGCGGGGATCTTGTGGCGGGGCGGCACGATGCTCTTCAACCTTCTTCGTCTTGGCGTTGTCGTGCTTTTTCCAATGGCAGGGATTGCGTGGGTCGGGGATATCCGGGCCGATCCCGAAATTGACCTGACCCGCCCGATCGAAGCGCTCTGCCTGATCGCGCCGCCACCGGCGTCGGGTCTGCGGTCCGAGACGGCGGGGGCGAGTACTTGCGACGTCGGCCGGCTCGTTTGGGCGTTCGAAGGCGTGGCCTGGCTCAGCCTCGTGACGGCCCTCCTGCCGCTCTTCCTCTTCTTCGGGCTCGGTCGGCTCTGTGGCCGCTCTCGCAGGCTCAACACGGCGATTTTCCCCCGGCTCGTCCCGGCAGGGATCGCTCTCATCGTGATTAACCTGCTGGCGCAAGGGGCGCTCATTCTCGTGGGCGTCGTCCTCAGCTACGTCCTGAATTTCGGCAATCCGCCCGTCGTGATCGTGCTCTTCACCGCTGCGGGCATCGTTGCGGCTGCTATCGGCGTGATCTCCGGGGCGGCGACGCTCAGCGTGACGCCAAGGCTGCGCGCCGTCGCCCTGCCCTTGCCGGAGAAGCGGGCCGGCAAGATCTGGTCCGAGGTGCGCGCAGCGGCCGAGGCCGTCGGCACGAGTCCGCCTCATCAGATCGTGCTGGGCTTTGAACCGCGGATCTGGGTGGTCGAGGGCTCGATCCTGATCCCCCCCGATCCGGGCAAACAGGTGCGACCCGCGCTCGAGGGGCGCGTGCTGCACCTCTCCCTGCCCCTTTTGCGGATGCTGACAGTGGAGGAACTGCGCGCCGTTCTTGCCCATGAGTTTGCCCATCTGACCGGGCGCGACGGCACCTATACAACCCGCTTCGTCCCGGTTTTCTCGGCGCTCTCCAACAGCGAGATCGAGCTTTCGGACGATGATCCGGACAGGCCGCCGCCAGCCCTCGTCGCTTTCCTGACCATGGTCGCACGCTGGCCGACGACGGCGCTTCTCGCGCTCCTTCCAGTGGCGTTTCGGCGCAATGTCGAGGCGATCGCCATCCATCGCGAAGCCGATGCCGACCGCAGCGCCTGTGAGGCCGCCAGCCCGAAGGCGGTCGCCGTCGCGATCATGAAGCAGCCGCTCTACGGGCGCCTCTGGAACGAAATGCTGAAGGATCATGTGGGGCGGATCCGCTTGAAAAAACCCATTGCGCGCGAGTTGAGCCTCCATTTCGACGATCTCGCGCGGCTGCTGGTAAGCGAAGACATGGTCGAAGGCCTGCGCGCCTATGCGCTCAAGGCGCGGGTCAGCCACCCGTTCGACATCCATCCCCCCTGCCTGAAGCGGCTGCGCACGATCGGCATCCGCCCAGCTCTCGTCAGCGCCAAGGAGCTGCGCGTCGGCCCAGAGGAGGAGACCGCGGCCGCCCTTCTGAACGAAAGGCTCCGAGCAGAGATGGAGTTCGCGCTCAGCGAGCTGACGAACGAAGCCCTCAAGGACGAAGGCCGGATCCGCGAGATACCGGTGCAGGGCAAACGCCCGTCCGCCGACCCGCTCTACGACGCGGCCTATTCCGTCTTGGCGATCGCCGTTGCCGCCGCCGATGATCAGCCTGTTCGCTTCGGCGTCGCTGCGGAGCTTGCCGATGCGGAGATGACCGATTTCGACCGGCTGGCCTTTGCCGAGTACTGCAGGGGCCGCCGGCCGGTGCAAAGCCTAGAAAATGCCATCGGCGAGGTGGTGCGCGGCGCGGGCGAGGAAGGCGGGGAGATCCTGCTCGAACTGCTCGAGAAGACGCTCACCACCACGCCATCCTCGAACGGCGGCCCCGATGGTGACGACAGTCTGCTCGACCGAGCGCGCCATATCGCCAAGATCGCCCGGGGGCGGATGACGAAGCCGAACTATGCCCGTGTCTGAACCGCGTTGTCGCGACGACACCCGCGCGGTCCCGCGCTCGGGCGCGGTTCCGGGCTTTTCTGCGCTGGCCTGCTCGTCTATCAGTCCCCCACGCGACCGACGGAGCCTACCCTGACCGCTCTCACCAGTTTCCTTGCCGCGATTGGGGCTGCCTTCCTCGGGCTCTGTCAGGGTGCGGGGGCGCTGGCGATCTTTCTGGCCTCGACCCTGCGCCATTTGGTGACACCGCCCTTCTACTTCAGCGAGTTTGCCCGACAGCTCGTGCGGATCGGCTATCACTCGCTGCCCGTCGTCGGGCTGACGACGCTCTTTACCGGCGGCGCGCTGGCGCTGCAGATCTGGTCCGGCGGCTCGCGTTTCGGGGCCGAGACGGTCGTGCCCTCGATCGTGGCCATCGGCATGACGCGGGAGCTTGGCCCTGTGCTCTGCGGGCTGATGGTGGCCGGACGTGTCTCTGCCTCCATCGCCGCCGAAATCGGCACGATGCGCGTGACCGAGCAGATCGATGCGCTCACGACCCTCTCGACGAACCCAATGAAGTATCTCGTGGCCCCCCGCGTGTTGGCCGCGACGCTGACGCTGCCGCTCCTGGCGCTGGTGGGCGATATCATCGGGATCTACGGCGCCTTCCTCGTGGGCGTGCATCGGCTCGGGTTCAATCCATCGACCTTCCTACAGACGACCTGGGATTTCCTGACCTTCTGGGACGTGGCCTCGGGCCTTGTGAAGGCGGCCGTCTTCGGCTTCATCGTCGCGCTTGTGGGATGTTACCAGGGCTATGCGTCGGGGCGTGGCGCCCAAGGGGTGGGTCAGGCGACGCGCACGGCGGTGGTCCAGGCCTCGATCCTGATCCTGGCCGCAAACTTCGTCCTCACCGACCTGTTCTTCTCCTGAGCCCGGCCGATGACCTCCGAAAACCCTGCGACGCCGACCGAAACGCCGCGTATCGCCCTTGCGGGCGTCACCAAAGCCTTCGGCTCGAACGAGGTGCTGCGCGGCATAGACCTCTCGGTGCCGGCGGGCACCTCGACGGTCATCATCGGTGGCTCGGGCACCGGCAAATCCGTCACGCTCAAATGCGTCCTTGGCCTGGTGATCCCGGATAGCGGGACCGTGCATGTGGACGGGCAGGACATCACACGCGCGGGCCCGGGCCGGCGCGCCCCGGTGCTCGACCGGCTCGGCATGCTCTTCCAGGGCGGCGCACTCTTTGACAGCCTGACGGTCTGGGAAAACGTGGCCTTTCGCCACCGCCAGGGGCGCGGCCGGCTCTCTCGCTCAGATGCTCGAGACCTGGCGGTGGGCAAGCTGCGGCGGGTCGGGCTGACGGCGGAAGTGGCGGATCGGTTCCCGGCCGAGCTCTCGGGTGGGATGCAAAAGCGCGTCGGCCTCGCCCGCGCAATCGCGGCAGAGCCCGAGATCATCTTCTTCGACGAACCGACGACCGGGCTCGATCCGATCATGGCCGATGTGATCAACGAGCTGATCCGCGAGATCGTGACCGAGATGGGGGCGACGGCGCTGACGATCACCCATGACATGGGCTCTGTACGCAAGATCGCCGATCGCGTGGCGATGCTGCATGCGGGGGTGATCCATTGGGAGGGCCCGGTCGGCGAGATCGACACGACCGAGGAGCCCCATATCCATCAGTTCGTGAACGGCCTGGCCGAGGGCCCGATTGCCGCCATCCGCTAATGCGCCGCTACGCGGCAGATCTCTCTCCCCGCCCCCCACCCCCGCCACCGCCATGCGCGATGCGCATGGCGGTGGCGG
>JBCCLX010000308.1:0-5748 GCA_039026635.1 Pseudomonadota bacterium | reverse complement strand
CCGTTCCAACCATCGCCGTCCCAAGCGCCTAAAGGAGAGCACCGATGCCAGAATATCTCGCCCCCGGCGTCTATGTCGAAGAAGTCTCGTCTGGCCTAAGGCCAATAGAAGGCGTCAGCACCAGCAACGTTGGCTTTTGCGGCGGCACAGAGCGCGGCCCTCGCGGCGTTCGATTGATCACGAGCAACCCCGAGTTCGAGCGCGTTTATGGCGGATTGATCGATCCGCAGATCAGTTATCTGCCCTTCGCCGTGCGGGGCTTCTTCGAGAACGGGGGACGGCGCGCCTTCATCTCTCGCGCCTTTACCAGCGCCGATGATCCCGCGGAGAGCGCCCAAGGCACCGCCGGCGACCTGCAATTCACGGCGTCGGGACCCGGGGATTGGGGGGCGCGCGTCCGTGTCTGGGTTGATCAGAACAAGCAGACCGGCACGACCGATACGCGCGTCACCTTCCGGCTCACCGTCGCCTATTTCGAGACCGAGGAGGATCTGCCCGAGAGCCAAGATCCGCCCGACGACAACCGCGCCGTGTCGCTCCGGCGGGCTCAGCTGGTTGAGGAGTTTTCGAACGTCTCCAACGAGCGCAATCGCCCGGATTATGCGCCCACGGTTCTCAAATCGGGCTCCAATCTCGTCACCGGCAGCTTCCAGACCGAGCCTGCCGGCGCCATCGAGCCCACGGCAGACGAACCGGTGGCGCTGACCGGTGGCTCGGAACAGCAGCAGACCGACCGAAACGCCATCGAGGAGGCGCTGGACCTTCTCGGCGAGGTCGATCTCGTCAACATCCTCGCTGTGCCCGATCAGGGCCGCGACGTGAGCTTGGCGGAGCTGCTCGTGAACCAATGCGAGCAGCTGCGCGACCGCTTTGCCGTGCTCCAAGGCGCGCAGACCTTCACGACGCCGGACAATTTTCGCGCCGTCCTGCCGGTTTCTACCTATTGCGCCGTCTATCACCCCTGGATCCGGGTCTTCGATCCGCGCCGCAACGATACCGTCGTCGTCCCGCCCTGCGGACATGTGGCCGGCGTTTATGCGCGCACGGATGTTGACCGCGGGGTGCACAAGGCGCCGGCGAATGAGCAGCTGCGCGGCCTCTATCTCCGCGAGATCGGCGATGAACGGACGCTCAACCAGCAGATCAACCGCCAACGCCACGACATCTTCAACCCCGCCAATATCAACATCATCCGCGACTTCCGCGCCGATGGCCGCGGCATCCGTGTCTTTGGCGCGCGCACCTTCAGCGCGGATCCCGAATGGCGATACATCTCGGTGCGCCGGCTGTTCCTGTTCATCGAGGAGTCGATCGAGGAAGGCACCCAATGGGTCGTCTTCGAGCCGAACGACGATACGACCCGCGCCGCGGTCCGCCGCAACGTCTCGGCCTTTCTGCTCGGTGTCTGGCGCTCGGGGGCGCTCGCAGGGCTCACGCAGGACGAGGCCTTCTTCGTCAAATGCGATCTCGAGACCACGACGCAGGCCGACATCGATGCCGGCCGGCTGATCTGCCTTGTCGGCGTCGCACCCGTGAAGCCCGCGGAATTCGTCATCTTCCGTTTCTCGCAGAAGACCGCCGGCGAGTGACCGGTCGTGAACCAGAGGAGCTGATCCATGTCCGAGACCGGTGAGCGCAACGACCCCTATAGCGCCTTCAACTTCCTGATCGAAATCGACGACGTCTACCCGGACGGCAAGACCGTGGTGGCCGGGTTCTCCGAATGCTCGGGCCTCGACAACGAGACCGACGTCATCGAGTACCGCAACGGCAACGAGGACATCACCGTCCGCAAGCTGCCGGGCCTGCGGAAGTACACCAACATCACGCTCAAGCGCGGCTACACCCAGAGCCGCGAGCTCTGGAAATGGCGCAAGGCCGTGGAGGAGGGGCGCACGCAGCGCAAATCCGGCGCGATCGTGCTGCTCAACGAAGCGCGCAAAGAGGCGCTGCGCTGGGAGTTCGTCTTCGGCTGGCCGTCCAAATGGCAGGGACCGGCCCTGAACGCCGGGTCCTCCGAGGTGGCGATCGAGACGCTCGAGATCGCCTGTGAAGGCATCGTGTTGGCCGACTGAGGAACGCCTCGATGACCGGCCTCGCGGATCTCGACCTCTTTCCCCCAGGCGTGCGCCTCGTCGCCGGGCGACGGCGTGCGCCCTTGCGCGGCGTGCGCCACGATGTAGCGGGCTTTTGCGGGATCACCGAGCGGGGTCCCGTGGCCAAACCCGTCCGGGTGGAGAGCGAAGAGGCGTTTCGCGCGGTCTTCGGTGGCCCCGTGGCGCAGGGGCTGCTCGCCCCCTCCATCGCGCTCTTCTTCCGAAATGGCGGGCGGGCGGCATGGATCGTGCGGGTGGCGGATCTCGAAACCGCGGTGCCGGCTCGTCTGCGCCTGCCAGGGCCCGGCAACACGGCGCTCGATCTCATCGCTTCGAGCCCCGGTTGCTGGGGGAACAGCGTGAGCGTTCTGTTCTTCCCGCGGAGCCTCACGCGTTTTGACATGCGCGTCGAGGGGCCGGCCGGGCGGGTCGAGCTGTGGCGGGGTTTGAGCTTTGAGGAGCTCGCCACCGAGACGTCGCGCAATGCGGCCTTCTCCAAGCAAGTGACGCCAATCGACGATGCCGCACCACCGAGCGACAGCACGGGTGCAGCGGCGGGCGGCAACTCCCTGCTGCAAGCGCTGCCGGGTGTGACGGTTGAGAGCCTCGTTTCGAATCTGACCGAGCGACGGACTGGAACGGGACCTCTCAGCTCCTTGGCGCCCAGTCGAGCGATGCTGAGCGGGGGCACGGATGGTCTAACCAACCTGTGCCTTTCGGATTTCGGTGTCGGCACGACGGCGGCGGTGGGCTTGCGCGTGCTCGAGGAGGTCGACGAGGTGGCGATCCTCGCGCTGCCCGATCTCGTCTGGCAGGCGCCGTTGCCGGTACCGGATGCACCGCAGGACCCCAAACCCGATTGTCCCCTCGAAGGCCCCCCATCGGCGCCAGAGCCCACCGAGCCCGTACCACCGCCCGAGAAGCGGCCCGCCCTCAGTGATGCGGATCGGGCATTGGTGCGCGCGGAAATGGTTGCTCAAGCGCGCCGGCAGCGCGACCGCGTCGCGATCTTCGATTGCGAGATCCCGGGCGATCCGCGGCGCATCTTTGCCGACGGTGCAGACCCCGCGCCCGGGCGCCGGCTGACCGATGGGGATTTCGGCGCGCTCTTTTTTCCCTGGCTCAAGGTGGATTTGGAGGGGACAGACGCCCTTGTGCCGCCCTCGGGTGCGGTCGCCGGCATCTATGCCCGGACGACGCTGCGCGACGGGCCGCATCGGGCGCCGGCCAATGAGCCCGTCGCCGCCATCACGGGCCTCGCCTATGAGGTCGACGACGTCGAACACGCCCGTCTGAACGGCGCGCAGGTGAACGCGATCCGCCGTGTGCCGGGCCTCGGCCTGCGGGTGATGGGCGCGCGCACGCGGAGGGCAGACGGCCCCTACCGACAAATCGCCATTCGCCGCCTCGTCAACTTCATCGTCGAGACCTTGGAGGAGGAGACAGCTTGGCTCGTCTTCGAGACCAACGACACGGCAACGCGGAGCGAACTCGAACGCGTCGTCCGCGGTTTTCTCGACCGGATCTGGCGGCGGGGAATGCTCGACGGCGCCCGGCCGGAGGACGCCTATCGCGTGCGCGCCGATCAATCCGTGAACCCGCCTGAGAGCATCGCGGCCGGACGGCTCACCTGCACCCTCGCCCTGCGCCCGCCTTGGCCTGCGGAATGGGTGCGCGTGCGCCTCATCCGTGGCGATGGCGGCTTCGAGGTCGAGGATCTCGGCACTGGCGGCGAGCCCGGATCGGAGGTGTGAGATGAGCGAAACCGGCACGCGCAACGACCCGTTCCCGGCCTTCCGCTACACGGTGCGGCTAGACGATCTGCCCCCGGCGGGCTTCAGCGAATGCACGGGCCTGCAGATCGAGTTCGAGATCCTCGACCACATCGAGGGCGGCCTCAACGATCATGTCCACAAGCTGCCGACCCGCGCCAAGCCCGGCTCCATCAGCCTGACCCGCGGCATCGTCGACCGCGCGATCTGGGACTGGTGCTGGGATGCGACGCAGGGGCGCGTCATCCGCCGCGGCGGCACCATCGCCATCCGCCCGCCCGATGGCGGCGAGCCGGTGCTCGCCTTCGAATTCTACCGCGCAATCCCGAGCAGTTGGAGCGGTCCGCCGCTCGACGCCGCCAGCAGCCAGGTGGCCGTCGAGACGCTGGAGCTGGCCGTCCCTGTGCTGGAACGCGTGACCTGAGGAGCACCAAGATGCCGGTTGAGATCAACGAACTGAGCGCCACCGCCCGTATCGGCGCCCCCGATCCAGCGGTGCGGTTGAGCGATCAGGAGGTCGAGCGCATCGCGCGGCGGGTGATCGCGCTCTTGCGCCAGGAAGGGGAGAGCCGCCGGATCGCACGGCCCGAGCCCTCCGTCCGCTCCGCCCTCGGCCAGATGTGAGGACGGACGATGCCAAGCCCGGTCCCCGCAGTGATTGAGATCCTGGATGCCGACGCCATCGACCCGGCGCGCGGGCTGCCGGCGGAGATCCCCGTCCAGTTCAACCCCGAGAGCTACCGGCTCTCCAAGGCAGCCCAAATCGCCGAGATCGCGATCTACGGCATCGACAGCCCCATCTTGCAATTCGTGCGCGGGCAGAACGAAACACTGTCGCTCGATCTCTTCTTCGACAGCACCGAGGAGGGGCTCGACGAGAACGCGGTCGATGTGCGCGAGCGGACCAACGCGATCTATCAGCTCGTGAAGATCCAGCCCAAGACCCACGCGCCGCCACGCATCCGTTTCCGCTGGGGTGCGGGCCTCAGCTTCAAGGCGATCGTGGAGCGGGTCGAGCAGTCCTTCGAACTGTTCGCGCCCACGGGCGTGCCCCTGCGCGCCACCCTCTCCGTCAGCTTCCGGGAATACAAAACGCTCGCGGAGCAGCTTGAGGAGCTGAAGCTCGAGAGCAACGACCACACGCGCCGCGAAGAGGTACGGCCCGGCGATACGCTGCGCCTGATCGCGCATCGGCTCTATGGCGAGGCGCGGCTCTGGCGGGTGATCGCTGAGCACAATGCCGATGCCGTACGCGATCCTCTCCGTCCCGTACCCGGCACGGTCCTGAGCGTGCCCCCGCTCACGCCCGCGCGGCTCGCCGAGGAGCGCGCGCGATGAACCAGCCAATCAGCATCGCGCGCGAAAGCGATTTCTATGTCCCCAGCTTCGAGATCCGGGTCCGCGGCCGTCGGCTTGATCGCACGGTGATCAACGATGTGACGCGGCTGGAATATGTCGACGATCTGGAGGCCATCGACCAGTTCAGCCTGACGGTGAACAACTGGGACGCCGAGCGCCGCGCCTTCAAATATTCCGACGGCGATCTCTTCCTGCCGCGTGCGCAGATCGAGATCGACCTCGGCTATCACCCTTCCGACATGCATCGGGTGATGACCGGCACGATCACGGACATGCAGGTCTCCTTTCCCGCCGGTGGCCAGTCTGTGCTCACGCTCCAGGGGCTGAACCGTCTCGACGATCTGCGCGGCGAACAGCGCAGCCAGGTCTTCGAGAACATGACCGACAGCGAGATCGCACGGCAGATCGTGGGTCCGATGGATCTGGCGCTACGCACGGATCCGGAGGCGGAGGGGCGCGAGGAGGCGCATGAGTTCGTCTTCCAGCACAACCAGTACGATCTGCTGTTCCTGAAGGATCGG
>JBCCLX010000307.1:0-5779 GCA_039026635.1 Pseudomonadota bacterium | reverse complement strand
GCCTGCGTTCATCCCGAGAACATCTGGTCCCTCCTCGGCCTCTACGACTGTCTCCTCGCCCGGGGCGAAACGGTCGAGATCGTGCATGTCAAACAGCGTCTGGATCTTGCGGCCGCCCGGGCGGAGATGGCGGTCAAAGCCTCTTGCTTCTGTAGCCAAAAGGCGATGGCCGCCGCATGAGCGCGGCAGGTTGCTGGGTGCCCGTTACGCCGCCTATCGCCTTCGCTCAGGCGACGACGCCCACCCACCAACCTGCCGCGAAGAGATCGTCCTAGGGGCGAGACCAGCAGCAGACCCCCATCCCTCAGCTGCGCCCTCTGGGGCGTGGCTCGGCGGGTGGGCGGAGTGATGCAGGCCGAAGGCCTGCGAGCGAACGGGCGCCCGGCGAACCACGCCGGGCCACGCCGGCTCAGATTGGCTGGCCGCGCTTCAACAGCTCATCGATCAAATCGCGCTGGCGCTGCAGCGCCGAGTCGCCACCGCCATAGCTCAAGAGCCCGCTCGAATAGCTCGTGCCATAGCTCGTCGCGGCATTGACGACCTGCCCCACAGCCGCGATCAGCTGCGCCTCGTCCAACTCGCGCAGCGGATGGATGTAGACTGACCAGAGCGTGCCCTGAGCCACGGCATAGCGCGCGTCCAGGGCGCTATCGAAATTGGCCTGGGCGATCCGCAGGAGGGCCTTGGCATCGAGCCCCTCGGCCGGGCGGATCGGCGACATCAAGCGCATGCGATTGTGGATCGGGTCGCTCACGAAGAGCAGACGCGTCTCGCCAATCGTGAACTGCATGACGCGGTTGTCCGGCGCACCGGCCGCGTCGGGGTCGAGCCGGCGCAGGATCTCGCCCACAACCTCCAAGGTCATGCCCTCATCCAAACTCTCCGGGGCAGACGCCAGCGGGTCATCCGGTTGGTCGCTCTGAGGCTCACTGGGTGCCAGGCCCTCGCTCTCGGGGATCGTCACCGGCTCCTCTGTCTCTGTCTGGACCTGGGCCTGAACCTGGGCCGTAGGCGCGGCGAGCAGGGCAATGAGCGCAAGGCGGGCAATCGAGTGCATGGCGGGCTCCTCCAACTTGAAGGCGCAGGATGACGGCAGCGCGCCCTCAACACCAGCCCGCCTCACGGGATCGCGTTTGCCCCGATCGTGCCAGCGCGGACGCGCGACCGGACGGGCGCCAAGGAGCGCTGCGAAGCACCGGGAGAAGGGAGGAGCATGGGCGAAGGCTGCCGCTTTAGACTGCGGCAGGCGCTCAGCCCACCAGCCATTCACCGGGCGCGCCTTCGACGATGGTATCGAGAACAGCGGCGCCTTCGCGATGCTCCGGGCTGAGGGCGAAGACGATCAGCGCCTCTTCCCGGGGCATGCCTTCCGCGAGCATGCCTGCCCAATGGGTGATGCCCGCCGGATCGCCGGCGCGGTCGAGCACGTTGCGATAGAGCCGCGCAATAAAGGCGCTGTCCTCGAGCGCATCGACGAGCCCAAAGGCCTCGGTGAACTCGGCGGAGGTCAGGAACAGGGCGGCGAGCGCTTCGAGACCCAGCCCTCCTTCCCGCGCATCGATCCAGTAGTTCAGCCCGGCCGCGTCGATCACACCGTCCCGGTCGAAGGCGGCCTCGTAGAGGAGCGCGGTCTCCTCGACCATCTCCGGCAAAGGGGCGGGATCGATCCGCGCGGGCGGCGGTGGATCGACCAGGAGCGCTGCTTCGCGCGCGGTAATCTGCGCGATCGCCTCATCCACCATCACAGGCGTCAGCGCGAGATCGGCGAGGGGGTCGGGCACCGGCGTCTCCACAAAGCCCGGCACGAGCGGGAGGGCGATGGCCAGAAAATCCCGCTCCACGAGCGTATCCTCGAAGATCAGCGTGTCTACGGAGGAGGTCCGGAAATCGAGCCAGAGGACCGAGGTATCAGTAGCGCTATCCAGGAAGACGACATGGCGCCCGTCGATCTCGACCAGTTCGACGGTGCCGCTGAGAAGAGAGAAGCCGTCGAAGACCGCGGTATCGGCCTCGCCGCTCCCGCCCGCCTCCGCATTGCCCACCGCGCCGTTCGGCGTCGTGCCCAGATCAGCATCTGGATCAAACAACACGGCCTGTGTGCCGGCTGTGAAGACGTAGCGATCGTCGCCGAGCCCGCCGACCAGCCAGCGCAGCCCGTCACCGGGGATGGCGTCGATCCCGTCATCGCCCGCGAGCCCATAGGTCACCCCATCGGAGATCGCCGTCAGACGATCCGCCTCCGCCGTCCCATACTGCTCTCGCTCCGCCACCATAAGCGCACCACCCCGCCACTCGGAGAGGCGATGCCATGGGTCGGCTGAAGGTGAGGTTTGCGTTCGTGCTTAAACGAGACGGTTTCAAAACGAGGCAAACAAAAGAGAAAGGGCCGCCCCGAAGGACGGCCCCCAATGTCTCAGGCCTGGATGGCCGGCATCACATCATGCCGCCCATGCCGCCCATGTCGGGCATGCCGCCGCCGGCGGGCGCCCCCTTCGGCTCGGGCTTCTCGGCGACCATCGCCTCGGTCGTGATCAGCAGACCAGCAACCGACGAGGCGTCCTCGAGGGCGCAGCGCACGACCTTGGCCGGGTCGATGATGCCCTTGGAGACCAGATCGCCATACTCGTCGCCCTGGGCGTCATAGCCGAACTTGGTGTCCGACTGCTCACGCACCTTGCCGGCCACGACCGACCCGTCAACGCCCGCGTTCTCGGCGATCTGACGAAGCGGCGACTCGAGCGCGCGACGCACGATGCCGATGCCGGCGTCCTGATCGGCGTTCTCGCCGGTCATGCCGTCAAGCGCCTTCGCTGCATGCACGAGGGCGACACCGCCACCGGGCACCACGCCTTCCTGAACGGCAGCGCGGGTCGCGTTGAGCGCGTCGTCGACGCGGTCCTTACGCTCCTTCACCTCAACCTCGGTGGCCCCGCCCACGCGGATCACGGCAACGCCGCCCGCAAGCTTGGCCAGACGCTCCTGGAGCTTCTCGCGGTCGTAATCCGAGGTCGTCTCTTCGATCTGCTGACGGATCTGGGTAACGCGGGCCTCGATCTCCGGCTTGTCGCCGGCACCGTCGACGACGGTGGTGTCGTCCTTGGTGATGCGGACCTTCTTGGCGGTGCCGAGCATGTCGATCGTGACGCTCTCGAGCTTCATGCCGAGGTCTTCCGAGATCACCTGGCCACCGGTAAGGATCGCGATGTCCTGGAGCATGGCCTTGCGGCGGTCGCCGAAGCCCGGGGCCTTGACGGCCGCGATCTTGAGGCCGCCGCGGAGCTTGTTGACGACGAGCGTGGCCAGAGCCTCACCCTCGACATCCTCGGCGATGATCAGGAGCGGCTTGCCGGTCTGGATGACCGACTCAAGAAGCGGCACCATCGGCTGCAGCGACGAGAGCTTCTTCTCGTGCAGCAGGATGTAGCAGTCCTCGAGCTCGGCGAGCATCTTGTCGGCATTGGTGATGAAGTACGGGCTCAGGTAGCCGCGGTCGAACTGCATACCCTCGACGACTTCGGTCTCGGTCTCGAGGCCCTTGTTCTCCTCGACCGTGATCACGCCCTCGTTGCCGACCTTCTGCATCGCATCGGCGATCTGCTGGCCGATGGCCGTCTCGCCGTTGGCAGAGATGGCGCCGACCTGAGCGACCTCGTTCGAATCCGACACCGGGCGCGACATGTCCTGGATGTTGGCGACGACGGTCTTCACCGCGGCGTCGACGCCGCGCTTCACGTCCATCGGGTTCATGCCGGCAGCAACCGACTTCATGCCCTCTTTGACGATGGCCTGGGCCAGCACCGTGGCGGTGGTGGTGCCGTCACCGGCTTCGTCATTGGTGCGCGAGGCCACTTCGCGGACCATCTGCGCGCCCATGTTCTCGAACTTATCCGCGAGCTCAATCTCTTTGGCGACCGACACACCGTCCTTGGTGATGCGGGGGGCGCCGAAGCTCTTGTCGAGGACGACATTGCGGCCCTTGGGGCCGAGGGTCACCTTCACCGCGTCGGCGAGGGTGTTGACGCCCTTCAGCATACGGTCGCGGGCATCGGTGTGGAACTTCACGTCCTTGGCAGCCATTGCTGTCAACTCCGTTTCAACTGGTTGAGGGATCCGGCGGTAGGGTGGGGTTCACCCCACCGTTGACCGGCGTCTTGGATCGCGGTGGGGTCCAACCCCACCCTACGAAGCGTCGAGCGTCGCCTCAGGCCATCACGCCGAGGATGTCGCTCTCCTTCATGATGATCAGGTCTTCGCCGTCGATCTTCACCTCGGTGCCCGACCATTTGCCGAACAGGATGCGGTCGCCGGCTTTGACGTCCATCGCGATCCGATCGCCGTCATCGTCCTTGGCGCCGGCGCCGACGGAGACGACCTCGCCTTCCTGCGGCTTTTCCTTGGCGCTGTCCGGAATGATCAGGCCGCCCTTGGTCTTCTCTTCGCTCTCGATGCGGCGGACGAGCACGCGATCGTGCAGGGGAGTGAAACCCATGATAGAGCCCCGTTTAATTCGTTGCACCAAAGCTCCGGCCGACCCTGAGCCCCGCCGGAACCTCCCACTAGCACTCAAGAGATCCGAGTGCTAACGCCGCGGGAGATGTCGTAAGCAACGCCGCATGTCAACCAGTCAAAGCGAGAAAAACCCAAGCAATTGCCGGGAGGGAGCGGGGTAGGAGCGCGCAAACCCGGGATGCAGGGTGCCGAGCGCGGCCCACCGCGCCCTGCTCGGGCAGCGACAGCGCGTCGCAAGGGCCAGGGGGCCAAACCCGCCGGCTCGGTTGCGCAGAGGGGCAAAGGCTGGCTCCATGGAGAGGTTGCCGACGCATCGGCCTTGTCTCGGAGCTGCCATGCCTGCCTCGCCTCTCCTGCGCCGCGTGCGCGCCGGCCTCCTCGCGCTCGCCGCTCTCATCGTCCTCGCCGCCGGCCCCACCCTCGCGGCCTGCGCAGGGGAGGACATGGTGCCGCAATTGCCCGCCGAGGAGCGCGCAGAGCTCGAAGCGGCAGCGGCGGCCGTATCGAATGGGACCGCGCGGCTCTGGCGGGTCGAGGCCCCGACGGGCGCGGTCGGCTATCTCTTCGGGACCTATCACGACACCGAGGCCATCGAGACGCTGACGCCCGCGGTCGAGGCAGCCTTTGCCGAGGCCGAGCGGCTTGCCGTCGAGTTGACCCATGAGGAGATGTCGGCCCTAGAGGCCCGGCTCGCGGCCGATCCCAGCTTCAGCCTGCAGACGGGGCCGGGCGGGCTGGCCGCGCGACTGGCCGAGGGGTTGAGCCCTGCCGAACGGGCGGCGGCCGAGGAGGTCCTCGCCGCGCGCGGGATCACGCTGGGCATGGCAACGCAGCTCAAGCCCTGGCTGCTCTTCTCCCTGCTCGGCACGCCCGCCTGCCAGCTCCAGGCCATGGGAACCGGGGCGGCGGTGCTGGACACCGTGCTGATCGAACGGGCCGAGGCACGGGGGCTGCCGGTCTCGGGGCTCGAGGACTATGAGACGGCCCTCGGCGCCTTCTCGACCATCGACGACGCCTCGGCCTTGCGACTGGCGCGGGACATGCTGGCGCTCGCGCCGCAGGAGGAGGATATCCGGCGGACGCTGCTGACGGCCTATGCCGCGGGTCAGACCGGCATGATCCAGGCCTTCGCCGATCAGGTCTCGCGCGCGCTGCCCGGGCGCAGTTCGACGGAGAGCGATCGCACGGCCGAGGCCTTCTCGGAGGCTGTGCTGGACGCGCGCAACGACGCCTGGATGGAGCGGCTGCTGCCGCTGATGGGCAAGCCCGG
>JBCCLX010000306.1:0-5819 GCA_039026635.1 Pseudomonadota bacterium | reverse complement strand
TCTCCGTCCTCATCGCTGCCGTCGAGCCGCCAGGCGCTCTCGCGGATTGCGGCGCGCTCCTCCTCCTCGACGGCCGCTTCCGCCGCACGCGCTTCGACGGCGGCATTGATCGCGGCGATCCGGCGCTGTCGGTCGAAGATGCGCTCCACCAAATAGATCGTCGTCGCATAGATGGCGCCGCCCGCGAGCAGCACGAGGAAGGGCAGCATCAGCCGCTCAGGGCCAGCCCCGACGCCCATCACGAGCCGGAAGACCACATCGCCCCAGCTCACGATCAGATAGAGGATCGCAAAGGGCGCCCAGGCCGCGGCCACGACCCGCTGGATCCAGGTCATCGGCCGTCCCTGACGGTCGCCGATCAGGATCCCGGTGACGCCGGTATAGTTCACGCGGATCGCAGCGATCAGCACGAGGAGCGTCGCAAAGGTCACCGTGGTGGTCACGATCACGATGATCTCCGTCGGCAGACCGAGCCCTTCGACCCAGAAGGCGAAGGCCGAGCCCAGGATGGCCAGCACACTCGCCCCCGTCGCCCAGCGGTAGAGCCGACGCGCGCCGCGGGCATCGATATTGGGGATGCGGTATTCCGGCAGAAACGGCGCCAGCGCCATTCGCCAGAAGGTATGCACGATCATAATCGCGCCATAACTGCCGAAGACCGCCACGGCGGTGATCAGCGTCTCCTTATGATCGTCATAGAAGAAGAGCCCGACGCCAGAGGCAACGGCCAACGTGATCGTCACCGCGAGAACCCCTAGGATCACGCGCATGACGAGTACAGGCAGCTTTTCGACATAGCCGCGTGGCGCTTCCTGCTGCATGCGCACGAAAACCGGCCGGGCAACGAAGACCAGATAGAGTTCTGCCACCGCGCGGCCGACGATGACGAGAAGCCCCGCAAAAAGCGCAAGACCGAGGAAGTGAACCGGTTTGCCCGTCGGGCTCGAAGCCCTCAGCGTCACGCTCAGCTCGTCGAGAGCGGATGGCACGCGCTTGACGATCGCCGCGAGGCGGGCGCGAAAGACGGTCAACCAATCTCCGGCACGACCGATCGACATGGTCATCGAGTCGTCGGCTGGCTCGCCCGACAAGCGTCCATAGTCCTCGATCGACGGCCCGCTGCTCGTCCCAAGCGCCGGGCGCGATGAGGACGGCACGGGCGTCGATTGCGCAGGACTAGAGCTGGAGCTCGGGCTTGAAAGCCTCGGCAGAAACTGTGTCGAGACTGTCTGAGCGCTCGAGGACTGCTCCGCACCGTCCTCCTCTTCACTGCTCGAAAACCCGAAGACTTGTTGGAGCGCCGGCGATTGCGCCGCCGCCGGCTGAACGAAAGCCGGCGCGAGACCTGGCAAAAGACCAGGGGCCAGGGCGAGCAGAAGGACCGTGACAAAGACAAGCACCAGCCGCGGCCCGAACGCGGCCCGCGAGGATTGGGGGCGCTCAACGCCAGCCCCACGCTGCCCACCAGGCACGGGCGTGCTCGCGATATCACCGGTAGCGTAGCTCGACACGGATAGGCTCCCCAAAGGCACAAACAGCCGACGACTGCCGCGCCGCATCAGATCGCCGACAGCTTTATCGGCATCCCCTGAACCATACACTGCTCAGAATGCGCCGCGAGAGGCGTTCACGCCCCTTTTCTGCCCCGTGAGCAGGCCGGATCGGCGGCTATGCGAGGCCCTCTTTCGCCAACGGTGACTGTCTTACCTCTCGGGGGCTTTTCTGAACATTGTGATCAGTTGCACCTCCGTCCCCAGGGTTGTGAGCGGGAGTGGGATGCGGCAAGGGTTTCTTAAGGTCTCGATGGGGAGAGACATATGACGGTTCTGGCCCACGGAGCCGCGGACCCTGCCGCAATGTCTGCTGCGGATGGGGGGATGCGCTCCCTGCTCTACAGCCACGATACATTCGGGCTGGGGCACATCCGGCGTTCGCGCACCTTGGCCACAGCCCTCGTGCGCGGTCTTGACGACGCCTCTGCCCTGATCGTCACCGGCTCGCCCATCGCGGGGCGGTTCGATTTCCCCTCCCGCGTCGATCACGTCCGCCTGCCGGGGGTGACGAAGAACGCAGACGGGACCTATGCCGCCTCTAACCTCGCCCTCGATATCGACGCCATGGCGGCGCTGCGGGGCGAGATCATCCGGGCCGCCGCTTGTACCTTCGCGCCCGGTCTGGTCATTGTCGACAAAGAGCCCTGGGGGTTTCGGGGCGAGCTGGCCGACACCCTGCCCCGCCTCAAGGCCGGCGGTGCCCGCATTGTCCTCGGTATCCGCGACGTGCTGGACGACGAGGACGCGCTCGCCCGGGAATGGGAGCGCAAAGGCGCCATCGAGGCCATCGAACGCTACTACGACGAGATCTGGGTCTATGGCATTCCCGGGATCTGCCGCCCTCTCGCGGGTCTCGGCCTCTCCCCCCGCATGGAGGCGCGCACGGTCTACACCGGCTATCTCCGCCGCGAGATGCCCGATTGGCCGGCTGAGGCGGAGGGCGAGGCACCCGAGCAGCCGTATGTTTTGGTCACCACGGGCGGTGGCGGCGATGGGGCGGAACTCGTGGACTGGGTGCTCTCTGCCTATGAGCAGGATCCCACGCTGCATCCCGCGGCCTTCATCGTCTATGGCCCCTTCATGCCGGCCGCTGATCGGGCCCGTTTCGACGCCCGTGTGGCCGCCCTCGGTGACCGTGTCTCCGCCATCGGCTTCCATCCCCGGCTTGAACGTTTGGTGGCAGAGGCCGTCGGGGTCGTGGCTATGGGCGGCTACAACACCTTCTGCGAGATCCTGAGCGCCGACCGTCCCGCGGTGATCATGCCCCGCACGCGGCCCCGGCGCGAGCAGTTGATCCGTGCGAAGGCTGCCGAGGCGCTGGGCCTCACCGCGATGCTGACGCCCGATCGCGACGGGGACAGCCCGGCCGTCATGGGCCGCGCGATCCGCGCGCTCGCCGATCGCCCGCGCCCCTCGGCGGCCCGGATCACGGGCTTGATGGACGGGCTTGAGACGATCGTCGCCCGTGCCCGCGCTGACGTGGCCGCGCCTAGCCTGGCGGCCGCCGGCGAATGATGCCCCTGAGCCCGAGGATGAAGGACAGTGTGCAAGAGCGCCCGGAGACCGACGCGGGCCCGCCCCTGGCGGTCGTCCTGAAGGGCTATCCCAGGCTCTCGGAGACCTTCATAGCGCAAGAATTGAAGGCGCTTCAGGACCGCGGCTTCCGCTTCGATATCTGGTCCTTGCGCCGGCCCTATGACGATCGCACCCATCCGATCCACGATCAGATCCACGCGCGATGCGCCTATCTGCCGGAGTATCTGCACGAGGCGCCGCTGCGCGTGCTCCGAGGTCTCGCCCGCGCCTGTCGCCTGCCTGGCTTTCGGAGGGCGCTGACCGTCTTCCTGCGCGACCTTGCGCGCGATCGTACGCGCAATCGGATCCGGCGTTTTGGCCAGGCAGCGGTGCTGGCGGCCGAGCTGCCGGGCGAGACGCGTTTTCTCTACGTCCATTTCCTGCACACTCCCGCGTCCACCGCCCGCTATGCCGGGCTGATGCGCGGCATCGCCTGGGGCTTCTCGGCCCATGCCAAGGATATCTGGACAATCCCGGACTGGGAGAAGCGCGAGAAGATCGCGGAGGCGCGCTTCGGCGTCACCTGCACGGCCTCAGGCGCGGCGCATTTGGCGGGCTTGGCGCCCGATGGCCGTGATGGCCAAGCGCGCATCTCGCTCGCCTATCACGGCCTCGATCTGTCCCGCTTCCCGCCGCCGCCCCAACGCGGCGCGCGACCCGGCCCACTCACCATCCTCTCGGTCGGCCGGCTCGTCGAGAAGAAGGGCTATGACGACCTGCTGGCCGCCCTCGCCCTCCTGCCCGCGACGCTCGATTGGCGGCTGGTGCAGATCGGCGGTGGGGCGCGGGCCAAGGCACTTGCGGCGGAGGCTGAGGCGCGCGGTCTCTCGCGCCGGATCGACTGGCGCGGCAAGCGGGATCAGCGCGATGTGATCGCGGCGATGCGCGAGGCCGACTTCTTCGTCCTGCCGTCCAAGATCGCGCGTGACGGCGATAGGGACGGGCTGCCGAATGTCTTGATGGAGGCGGCGAGCCAGGAGCTGCCCTGCATTTCGACCGCCGTCTCGGCGATCCCTGAGTTTCTGCGCGACGGCCAGGAGGGCCTGCTGGTGCCGCCGAGCGATCCGGCCGCGCTCGCCGCCGCGATCCTGAGGCTCGCCGAGGACCCGACCCTCGCAGCCACCCTGGGCCGCGCCAGCCGTCAGCGCCTCGTTGCCGAGTTCGGTATGGAGGCGGGCATCACGCGTATCGCCGAGCTTCTCACCGCAGGCCTCGGCCAGGCGGCCCCCGCCGAGAGCGACGCAAGCGCAGCGCCGACCGCTTCCGCGCCCATCGACGGGGCCACATCCCTCGCGCGCGTCCCGTGAACGGTTTTGAAGAGCGCGCCAGCATCCCCGTCGGAGAACCGCCCTCTGGCGCCGGCGTGCGCCGATACCCCGAGCCGACGATGAGACCCGCTGATCCCTCTAGCACGCCCTCTCTGCTCACAGCCTCGGACGGTGGTCCGCTACCGGTCGCGTTCTACGCGCCTATGAAAGCACCCGATCACCCGGTCCCCTCCGGCGACCGGACCATCGCACGGCGGCTCCTCGCCGCGCTCGGGGCGGCGGGTGCGGCGCCGCTCCTCGCTTCGCGGCTGCGGGTTCTGGACCTTGAAGGCGACGAGGCGGCCCAAAAGAGGTTCATGGCAGAGGCGGCGCATGAGATCGCCCGGCTCGTCGCGGCAAAGGCCGGCGGGGCCGCGCTATGGCTCACCTATCATAGCCACTACAAATCCCCCGATCTGATCGGCCCGGCCGTGTCCCGCGCGCTCGGCATCCCCTACGCTATCGTCGAGCCCTCCATCTCTGCCCGCCGCCGCGACGGCGCCTGGGCCGCCTTTGCTGCCGCCTCGGAACGCGCCATCGCCGCTGCGGATCGTCTGTTCTGGACCACCGATCGGGATCGGCCGGCGCTTCTCGATGCGGGCCATGCCGCCCGCCTCGCCGCCCTGCCCCCCTTCCTCGATCCCGGCCCCACGCCGCCCCGCCTCAGGGCCTCCGCCGGAGATCCGCTGCAGCTCCTCACCGTCGCGATGATGCGGCAGGGTGAGAAAGCCGAGAGCTACCGCCGCCTCGCGCGCGGCTTGCGCCGTCTGCCCGGCCCCTGGCAGTTCGAGATCATCGGCGACGGCCCCCTGCGCGGTGAGATCGAGGCGCTCTTCGCCCCTTTTAACGGCCCTCTTGCCGGGCCCGAGGGTGGCGCGGTCCGCTTCCTCGGCGCCCGCGAGGCGCCCGAGGTGCGCCGCGCCATGGAGATGGCCGACCTCCTCGTCTGGCCCGGCGTGGGCGAGGGTGTGGGGATGGTCTGGCTCGAAGCAGGGGCCGCCGCCCTGCCGGTGGTGGCCGAAGACGGGCCCGCCGCCCGCACCGTCGTGCCCGCCGGCCCGCTCGCCGCCCCCGGCGACGCCCATGCCTTTGCCGCCGCCATCGCAGAAGCAGCCGCAGACCGCCCGGCACTCTCCCAAACCGCCCGGGCCCGGGTGCTCGCGCACCATACGATCGCAGCGGGTGCGTCGGTGCTGGCACGCCATCTCGGCGCGATCCTGCGTGAGCGTGCCGGCGCGCCCCTGGCCGGTGCCTCATGAGCAGACAGTGAGCGCCCGATGAGTACCGAACAGCCGCCAGCGGAGCGCATGCGCGTTGAGGGTACGCAGGACGGCCTGCCCATCGCCCTTATCCGCCACTTCCCGACCGACTGGAACGGAGAGGG
>JBCCLX010000305.1:0-5821 GCA_039026635.1 Pseudomonadota bacterium | reverse complement strand
CGCATGATCTGCCCGCTTGCGGTCCTCCGGCGCATCGCTCTCATCGATCCGCGCCCGTGCCAGCCGGATATCATCGGTGCCGAAGAAGCAGATCGTCTCCGCGGCGAGTCCGTCGCGTCCGGCGCGCCCGATCTCCTGATAGTAGCTCTCGATCGACTTCGGCAGATCGGCCTCGACGACAAAGCGCACATCGGGCTTGTCGACCCCCATCCCGAAAGCGACGGTTGCGACCATCACCATGTCATCGGCGCGGGCAAAGGCGCGGGAACGGGCCTCGCGCGTCTCTGGATCAAGCCCCGCATGATAGGCCTGCGCCGGGATCCCGCGCCGGACCAGCCCATCAGCCAGCTTCTCCGTGCGCGCCCGCGTTGCCGCATAGACGATCCCGCAGCGCCCGCGCCGCGCCTCCACCCAGTCCAGGACCTGCGCATCGCCGCCGCGCTTGGGCTCGAAGGCGAGGAAAAGGTTGGGCCGGTCGAAGCCACGGAGAAAGACCCGCGGGGCACGCCCCGGGAAGAGCCGCGCCAGGATCTCGCGCCGCGTCTCCTCATCCGCCGTCGCCGTGAAGGCGCCGACGGGGACGCGCAGCGCCTCCGCCAGCGGCCCGAGACGCAGATAGTCGGGTCGGAAGTCATGGCCCCACTGGCTGATGCAATGCGCCTCATCGACGGCCAGGCGGCGGATCGGCAGGCGCTCGAGAAAGCCGCGAAACCGATCGTTGGCCAGCCGCTCCGGTGCGACATAGAGAAGGCGCAGCCGCCCGGCGTCGATGGCGTCAAAGATCCGCTCGCGTTCATCATCGGGCGTGGCCGAAGTCAGCGCACCAGCCTCCACACCGGCCGCCCGCAGCGCACTGACCTGATCCTCCATCAGCGCGAGCAGGGGTGAGATCACGAGCGTGATGCCCTCCGCAGTGATCGCCGGCAGCTGGTAACAGAGCGATTTGCCCCCGCCCGTTGGCATGATGGCGAGCACCTCCTCGCCGACCCCCATGGCCTCGACGATCTCGCGCTGGCCGGGGCGGAAGCCGGCAAAGCCGAAGACCTCGGCGAGCGCCGTGTCGATGTTCGGGGGACTGGCGGGCGGGGCTAGAAGCGTCTCGAGCGGTTCCATCACTCCTCCTCCCGCCACCAGATCCCCGGCCCGGACCACCATCCAAACCAGCCGTACAGAGAACGTTTACCATCCTCGAAGGCGGGATGGCGCAGGTCTGCGTCATGCACCACGCGGTCTGTGGGCAGCACGCCCCAGGGCACCACGTAGAGCCCCGTGGTCAGCAGCCGGTCGAGCGTGCGCGCGGCGGTGCGGAAGGCGGCCTCATCCGGTGCGGTCAGGAGCCCGTCGATGGCGGCGTCGACCGCCGGGTCCTCGATGCCGGCATAGTTCCGCGTGCCCTCACGCGTGCGGCCCTCGGATCCAAAGTAGAAGCGCTGCTCCGTTCCGGGGCTGAGTGATAGGGGCCAGCGATGGACGGTGATGTCATAGTCGTAGCTGCGCCGCCGCTCGGCAAACTGTGCGGCATCCACCCGACGGATCACGAGATCGATGCCGAGCGGTTTCAGCCCCTCCGCCCAGAGCCCGGCCAGCGTTTCGTGCTCTGTCGCGCTCACCAAGACGCCGAAGGAAAGCGGGGCGCCGTTCGGCCCTCGGCGCACGCCATCGGTGACCTCAAACCCCGCCTCGTCGAGCAGCCGTGCCGCGCGGCGCAAGAGCCGGCGGTCTCGGCCTGAGCCGTCGCTCTCGGGCCAAGCCGCCCCCTCCAGCACGGCCTCGGAGGGCGCGAAAGGAGCGAGGAGCGCACGCTCCTCGGAGCTCGCCGGGCCGTCAAAGGCGAGATCGGAGCCTGAGAAATAGCTCGTGATGCGCCGGTACCCGCCCCCATAGAGCCGCCCGTTGATCCAGGACCAGTCAAAAGCCAGGCCGAGCGCTTCGCGCAGGCGCCGATCGTCAAGCGGGGGACGGCGGGTATTGAAGACGAAGCCGCGCATGCCCGAGGGGCGGTTATGCGGGATCTCTGTGCGCGTCAGCCGGCCGTCGGTCGCAGCGGCGAAGCCATAGCCGTCCTGCCAACGCACCGGATCGCCATCGGCGTAGAAGTCGATCTCGCCCGCAGCCACCGCCTGCCACAGCGCATCGCCCGAGCGGAAGTAGTCGTAGCGCACGGTCTCGAAGTTGTTGAGCCCGCGATGAAGCGCGAGGTCGCGACCCCACCAGGTCGGGTTGCGCCGGAAGGTGATCGACCGGCCAAGCTCCATGCTGTCGACCACATAAGGGCCGGTGCCGATCAGCGGTTCTGTGGCGATGGCGTCGAGCGCGCGACCCTCGAACTGCCGTTTCTGGAGCACGGGGCGGAGGCCGAGAATGAGGGGAAGTTCGCGGTTCGGCTCCGCGAAACGGATAGCGAGGCTGCGCGGCCCGGTTTGCTCGATCGTCTCGATGGCATCCCAAGAGGGACGGTAGCGCGGATGACCTTCCTCCCCGAGAATTCGGAACGACCAGAGAACATCCTCCACCGTGACGGGTGAACCGTCGGAGAATTGGGCTTCGGCGCGCAGGGTGAAGGAGACCCCCAGACCGTCCTCATGGCGCACCACACTCTCAGCCAAGTTCGCGTAGAGTGTGAAGGGCTCAGCATAACTCCTTGAAAGTAAACTCTCATGCGTGTGCGTTGCCAGGGCCCACGGTGCCGTTCCGCGCAGGACGAAGGGGTTCAGGCTATCGAAGCTGCCGAACTCGCCGAAGACGACCTCACCACCCTTGGGGGCCTCGGGATTGACATAAGGCAACGAGTCGAAGCCCGGCGCCAGCGCGGGCATCCCATGAGCAGCGATGCCATGGGTCGGTGTTTCGGCGGCGGCGGTGCCCAAGAGAGCGACGGCCAGCGCCAAATTAATCAGAAAACAGCGAGATTTGCCTGCTTTCCATGAAGCAGAGCACAAAACGCTCTTGTCGCTCTCGGCCACTTTGCGTATGCTCTCCTCACTGCTCGATAGGTTTCTAGCCTGTATGAAACCTGCCTCAACACCTGACGCGCCCCCTTGTGGGGCGCTTTTTTTTGGCCCGGCTTCGCGATCGCACTCGCACTGCCCGTCGGCATGATTATGCTGCGCCGCGCTCGTGCACGCCACAGATGGATGAGTGCCCGAGTCGCGCCACAAGATAAAGGGGTCTAGCATGTCTATCACCGGAAAGGTCGCCGTCGTCACGGGCTCGAATTCGGGCATCGGGCTCGGCGTCGCAGAAGAGCTGGCCAAGCGCGGCGCCAAGGTTGTGCTCAACTCGTTCAGCGATACCGAGGACGATCATGCCCTGGCCGCCAAGGTGGCCGCCGAGACAGGCGCGGAGGTTGCCTACATCAAGGCCGATATGTCGCAGGGCGACGAATGCCGGGCCCTGATCACCAAGACCGTCGAGCGCTTCGGGACCTGCGATATCCTGGTGAACAATGCCGGGATCCAGCATGTGGAGAAAATCGAGGACTTCCCCAGCGCCAAATGGGACGCGATCATCGCGATCAACCTCAGCTCCGCCTTCCACACAACGGCCGCAGCGCTGCCGGTGATGCGCGCAGCCGGCTGGGGCCGAGTGGTCAATGTCGCCTCGGCGCATGGCCTGACCGCCTCGCCCTTCAAATCCGCCTATGTCGCGGCCAAGCACGGCGTTGTCGGTCTCTCGAAGGTGGTCGCGCTCGAGACCGCAGAGGAGCCGATCACCTGCAACGCCATCTGCCCGGGCTATGTGCTGACCCCGCTCGTCGAAGCGCAGATCCCCGACACGATGAAGCAGTACAACATGAGCCGCGACGACGTGATCCGGAACGTGCTGCTCGAGCGCCAGCCCTCCAAGACGTTTGCGACCACGGCACAGATGGGCGGGACGGTCGCCTTCCTCTGCTCAGACGACGCCGCTCAGATCACAGGGACCACGATTTCGGTCGACGGCGGGTGGACCGCGCTCTAGATTTTGGTGCGCTGCGGTAAGATCCTGAAAACCCCTCTCAAAACGAAATTTCGCGAAATCTTTGGCTGCGGGGGTTGCATGGGGCATACCGACGCAGCCATATTAATGACGTGAGCCCACGATGTGGAGGATTGAACGTGCAGACCAATGAAGTCCTCGCAGCGCTCAGCGCCCTGGGTCATCCCCGCCGTCTCGAAGCTTTTCGCCTGTTGGTGACAATGGGTGAGGACGGTTTGCTAGCGGGGGAGGTCGCCGACCGCCTTAGTGCAAAGCAAAACACGATGTCGACCAACCTTTCGGTGCTATTGCGCGCCGGCCTTGTGCGAGCCGTTCGCGAAGGCAGAGGGGTACGCTATAGTGCCGATATGGGCACCTTCGCGGCCATGCTGCAGTATCTGATCGGAGACTGCTGCAGCGGCAACCCGAAGATGTTCCAGCAGCTGACGCAGATGGTGTCGGATGTGGTGCCCGCCGATCGGAGCCCCGCCCACGCCTAAAGGGACCCAAAGGAGAAGGCGTGAGCACAGAGACGACCGAGCCCACGCTCTCTCCTAGCCTTGCAGACACGGATGGGCCGGCGCCCTGCCCGGCCCGTTTCAACATGGCTCGTCATGTTCTGGCCCCAGCGCGCCAGAAACCGGATGACGTTGCGCTGCGGGTGCTGGCCGACGGTGCGGGCGGCGTGCTCGAAGAATGGCGTTATGCCGATATGGACCGAGCGATCCGGGGGACCGCGGCGGGCCTGCAGGCGGCTGGGCTTGCGCCCGGGGATCGAGTGGCGCTGCGCCTCGGCAATACGAGCACCTTCCCGATCCTCTTCTTCGCAACGATTGCTGCAGGTGGCGTGGCTGTGCCGACGGCGGCGGGGCTAACGGGGCGTGAGCTCGGCCCCCTTCTCGCGCGCGTCGCGCCGCGCTTTCTGGCGATCGGCGAGGGTCTCGACACGGGCTTGGCGGAGGCTGTCCCGGCGGGCGTGACCTGCCTGCCCACGGAGGCCCTCGCCGAACTTGCGCAGCATGCCCCGGGCCCGATCGCAGAGACCGGCGCCGAGGACCCCGCCTTTCTGATCTTTACCTCCGGCACTTCCGGGTCGCCACGCGGGGTCCTGCATGCCCAGCGATCGGCTTGGGCGCGGCGGATGATGTGGGACGGGTGGTACGGCCTTGGGCCCGAGGATCGCGTGCTTCACGCCGGCGCCTTCAATTGGACCTATACTCTCGGCGCAGGGCTGACCGACCCCTGGGCCGCCGGGGCCCGCGCGCTCGTCTATGCCGGGCCGCGCGATCCCGGTGTCTGGCGCCAGCTGATCGCCGCTGAGCGCGCGACGATCTTCGCCGCGGTGCCAGGCGTTTACCGCAAAGCGCTGAAAGCTGCAGAAGGCGATGAGGTGGGCCTGGCGCGGGACTTGGCGTCCCTGCGCCATGGGCTGACGGCCGGCGAACGGCTCTCGCCCGTGCTCGGCGACGCCTGGCAGGCGAAGACCGGCAAGCGGCTGCACGAAGCGCTCGGCATGTCCGAATGCTCGACCTTCATCTCCGGCAGCCCCGCACGCCCGGCCCCGCGCGACACGGCCGGCTTCCCGCAGCCTGGCCGTCGCGTCGCGATCCTGCCTGAGGGCCGGCGTGAGAACCTGCGTGATCCGGGGGCTCACGCTACGCCGGTGCCGAGAGGCACACCCGGCCTTCTCGGCGTCTCCCGCCGTGATCCCGGCTTGATGCTCGGCTACTGGCAGGACCCTGAGGCGACGGCGGCGGCCTTTTGCGGTGAGTGGTTCCTGACGGGCGACCGGGCGGTGATGACACCGGAAGGCGCCATACGACACCTCGGCCGCGCCGACGATATCATGAACGCCCTCGGCTAT
>JBCCLX010000304.1:0-5843 GCA_039026635.1 Pseudomonadota bacterium | reverse complement strand
TCCTGGATGAAACCGACTCAGGCCTCGATGTCGACGCCATGCGCCTGGTCGCCGAGGGGGTGAACAAACTGCGCAGCCCTGACCGCGGCTTCCTGGTGATCACGCATTACCAGCGCCTGCTCGATCACATTAAGCCCGATGTGGTGCACATCATGGCTGATGGTCGGATTATCGAGACCGGTGGGCCCGAACTGGCCCTGCGCGTCGAGACTGAGGGCTACGGCGCCCTCAAGGCTCAGGCCTGAGGGAGGCAGCCATGGCGACCGATGCGACAAGGAAGGCGGCCGAGGGCTTGCTCCATGCGCTGCCACTGCCCGAGGGGGAGGCCGGCTGGGCACGCGATGCCCGCGCTGCGGCCCGCACCCGCCTGCTGGAGGCTGGCGCACCGATCAAGCGAGATGAGTACTGGCGCTTTACGGATCCCACGCGGCTGACGGCCCCACTGGCCGCACTGGCCCCGGCCGAGAGCGTTGAACTGGAAACGACGGCTTTCGACGGCATCGAGGCCGTGACGCAGCATTTCGTCAACGGTCAACTGCGCGCGGATCTCTCGGATCCGATGGTGCTGGACGGCGTGGCTCTTTCCTCGCTCGCCGATGTGCTGACCCAAGACATCACCATCGCACGCGAGATCTTCGCCAAGCTCGAAGTGGCGAGCCATGAGAAGGTGGCGCGTCCCCTGGCGATGCTGAACACCGCCACCGCGACCCAAGGCCTGGTCATGCAGGTGACCGGCGCGGCGCCGATGCCGATCCACATCAAGCATACCCAGCGGGGCGAGGGCGCGGCGCTGACCCGTCACCTGATCCGGGTGGAAAGCGGGGCCTCGCTAACGCTTCTCGAGAGCGGGACGCCCTCCAACAGTGCGATCGAGGTCGATGTGGCCGATGGCGGCACTTTCCGTCACCTACGCGTTCAAACAGGCCCGCGAACTCCGTCGACGGCGCATATTTTCGCGCGGATCGGTGCGGAGGCCACCTTCCAGACCTTCACGCTGATGGCGGATGGGGAGCTCACCCGCAACGAGACGGTCATGGAGCTCATGGGAGACAATGCCCGCGGCCATATCGCCGGCGCAGTGCTGGGCGGCGCGAGCGCGCATCTCGACAACACGGTCTTCGTGACGCATTCCGCGCTCTCGGGGGAGAGCCGGCAGGTCTTCAAGAACGTGCTGTCGGACAAGGCCACAGCCGTCTTCCAGGGCAAGATCTTCGTGCGAGAGGGCGCACAGCAGACCGATGGCTACCAGATCAGCCAGGCGGTCGTGCTCGACGACGGCGCCGAGTTTCTGGTCAAGCCGGAACTCGAGATCTATGCGGATGACGTTAAGTGCTCGCACGGGTCGACGACGGGCGCGCTCGATGCGGATGCTCTGTTCTATCTGACCTCCCGCGGTGTGCCCAAGCGTAAGGCCGAAGCGATGCTCGTCGCTGCTTTTGCCGATGAGGCGATCGCCGAGATCGACGACCCGCGTCTGGCCGATGCCATGCGCGAGGCTGTGGCCGGGTGGATGGACGCCCGCGCCTGACTGTGACGCCGACGCGGCCGGATCGGAGAAGTGGCGCGCTCCGGCCGCGCACGAGATGAGGTCCGAAGAGGCAGGTCGGTCGGCTGACGCGCCTTGGGATCGGGGGAACCGGGGACAGACGACAGATGGCTGAGCCGATGCCAGAAACCCCTGCAGGACAGAGCTTTACGGGACGGCTCATCCGCTCCTGGCGTGATCCGCGGGGGGTGATGCGCGGGGTGCTGGACACGCGGCCCGAGGAAAGCCGCATCCTGATGTTTGCCATGACCTCCGGGATGATTCTGCTGCTGGCAGAGTCGCTCTCTCTGGTCATGCGCGCGTCGCGCGTCGGAGGGTCGGAACGGATCGCTGTGGCCTTCGCCGCTGCCTTCACGGCCCTTCTGATCCTACGTCCGCTATTTCTTTACATCCTTGCAGCCGTTATCGGTCTTGCCGCGCGCGCCTTGGGCGGGGCAGGGAGTTGGCGGGAGACGCGGGCGGCCGTCGCATGGGCGGCCGTGGCTGCGGCGCCCATTAGTGTACTGGGGCGTGCCGTCGAGGAGGCGCTCATTTCGGGGGGCATTGGTTGGCTCTCCGTCTCCGCCGTCGGCAACGCGGCGTTTGCAGTTATGTTGGCTTACTGCGTGGCCGAAGCGCATCGCTTCGAGAAGGTCTGGCCCACCCTGGTGGTCATTGGCGGTCTGACCATGGCGATCTGGGGCATGATCTACGCGGCGTAAGGCGTTGTGGGAAATGGCATCCAAGGGGGAGCCTGTGACCGACAAGGACCTTTACGAGGATTACGGCGATCTCCCGGAGATCCGATTGTCGGATCTGGAGCAGGATCCGGAGCTCATTCGGCTCGAGCAGTCGACCCTCAGCGCCCGGATCCAGCTCAGCTTCTCCGACATGCGCAAGGCGACGCGCCTGCTGCTCGACGAGAACCCGACCGAGCCGCGGCTGCTCTTCTTCGTGCTGATGTCGGATGTGATCTTCTTCCTGAATTTCGGGCTGAAGTTCGTGATCTCGCCCACGGGCGCGCAGATGGAGGACGCGCTGCCGGAGGAGTTTGCCGGCGCCATCGGCGGGATCATCGTGCTCTGCTTCCTGCTGCGCACGGGCTCGCTCTATCTGTTCTCCGGCGCCGTGGCCTTCATCTGTCGGATCTTCGGCGGGACGGGCAGCTGGCGCGACACGCGGGCCGGGATCTTCTGGGCCTCGCTGGTCGCAGCCCCGATCGGCGTCCTCGGCGCGGTGATCTTGCTGATCATGGGCTATGGCGCGCCCTATGTGCCCTTCCTCGACGCTCCGCTCGCCCAGCTGCCCGCGCAGCTCATCGGCGTGATAGCCTTCGTCTTCTTCGTCTCCGCGGCTGTTGCCGAGAGCCATGGCTTCAAGCGAACCTCACCGGTCTTCATGGCCTTCTCGCTCCTGACAGTGGCGCTCCTCTTCGGGGGGCTCTATGTCGTGGAGACGATCTCCGCTGCACTCTGACGGCGGGGACGGTACCCACCTGCCGGGAGACCGTTCGTGTACATCCAACTGCTCCGCCTGATGGCGGAGGGCCTTTTCGCACCCCGCACCTCTGCGCGATGGATCCTCTCCGGGCAGAACGGTCTCGAAGTGGCCGTGCAATTTGCGGTGCTTGCCTACTGCCTACAGGCGATGTTGGCGGTCGTGATCCCCGGCGCGCGGCCTGTGGAGCTGACAGAGGACGGCATCCCGATCGGGAGCCATGTGCTCAATATCATCGCTCAAGTCGCCCTCGTGGGCGTGCTGGGTCTGGCGGTCTACGGTCTCGGCCGATTGTTCGGCGGCGAGGGCACGCGGGACCAGGCTCTGGTGATCACGGCGTGGCATACTCTCGTCACCACGCTCCTGTCCCCGCTCTTCCTACTCGGCGCATCGGCCACGCGTGGGGGGAGCCCCGAGGACATGCCCATCGGCGTCGTCTTCATCTTCGCCATCGGTGTCTCGCAGTATCTCTGGGTGCTCGCCTGCTACACAATGGAGCTGCACGGCTTCCGCAATCCATGGAGCGTGCTTGGCGTCATGGTCGCAGTGGCGCTGCTTTTCTCGACGGCGCTCATAAGTCTCGGTACGACCGCGTGAAGACGCAGAGACGGTGACAGCAATGTATGACGTGGAGACCATCCGGGCCGATTTCCCGATCCTCGAGCGAGAGGTGAACGGGGTGCCGCTTGTTTACCTCGACAATGCGGCCTCGGCTCAGAAACCAAAGGCGGTGCTCGACCGTGTGCAGGAGGCCTATTCGAACGAATATGCCAACGTGCACCGCGGGCTACACACGCTCTCGAACCTCGCGACGGAGAACTATGAGGCCGTCCGCGGCATCATCGCGCGCTTCCTGGGCGCGCAGAGCCCGGAGGAGATCATCTTCACCCGGGGGGGGACCGAGAGCCTGAACCTCGTCTCCTACGCCTGGGGCCATCATCTGCAGGCCGGCGACGAGATCATCCTGTCGGTCATGGAGCATCACGCCAACATCGTGCCCTGGCATCTGCTGCGCGAGCGTCAGGGCGTGGTCCTGAAATGGGTGCCTGTGGAGGCCGATGGGGGGCTCGATCCGCAGGCGGTGATCGATGCCATGGGGCCGCGCACCAAGATGGTGGCGATCACCCATATGTCGAACGTCCTCGGCACCGTGGTGGATGTGAAGACCATCGCCACGGCGGCGCGGGAGCGCGGGATCGTGACGGTGATCGACGGCAGCCAATCGGCCGTGCATATGCCGGTCAATGTCAGCGATCTGGGCGTCGATTTCTACGCGATCACGGGCCACAAGCTCTATGCCCCGAACGGGACCGGCGCGCTCTATGCGCGGGTGGAGCGGCAGGCGGAAATGCGCCCCTTCCAGGGCGGCGGCGATATGATCCGTGAGGTCCATGCGGACCGTGTGGAGTTCCAGGACGGGCCGATGCGCTTCGAAGCGGGCACGCCCCCCATCGTGCCGATGATCGGCCTTGGTGCCGCGATCGAGTATCTTGAAGGCATCGGCATGGACCGGATTGCCGCCCATGAGACCGATCTTCGCGACTATGCCGCCGCGCGCTTCGACGGGATCAACTGGCTGACCGTCTATGGCCAGACGCCCAACAAGGGCTCGATCTTCTCCTTCTCTATCGAAGGGGGCGCGCACCCCCATGACATCTCGACCGTTGTTGATCGCAAGGGTGTTGCCGTGCGGGCGGGGCATCACTGCGCGCAGCCTCTGATGGACCATCTCGGCGTGAACGCGACATGTCGCGCGTCATTCGGCATGTACAATACGCGCGCCGAAGTGGACCGGCTGGTGGAGGCGCTGGAGCTCTGCCACGAGTTGTTCGCCTAAGGCGATCTGCGGCGGCACTGGCCTTTCTCCCGCCGCCGTCAGGTCGGGAGACGGGTCACCTTGGCGATTGCGCGGCCGGCAGTCCACAGCCATGGGCTAATCAAATCAGTGGCCTCATGAGACGGGTCATGGTGGTCAGCGCCACTTGATCAGGCGGCGCTCGGACAACTTATTGCGTCGAAAGATCACGAACACTCAGCATGTAGTAGTCGTAGGTGTTCTGCAGCGAGAGCCATCAGATCAGCCATCAGAGCCCCATCGACAGAGATGCGCGCGTCCAAGCCCGCTCCGCTGACTGGTCCGGCAACAGGGGCCCTAGGTGGCATAAGGCTCATCAACAGCCGGTTGAGAGGCGCGCGAGCCCGATCGGAGCGGATTGAGAAAGCGCAAAAACGAATCGAGTGCATACACAGGCACGCGAGAGATCCACGGAAGTGGGCATCTGCTATTGTCGGAATACCGTCCTGCGTGCCGGAATGTCGACAGAATCTGAGTTGAAAAGATGCAACTGCGCAATCTTTAAGCGCCAGACATCAACGGTTTTCACAACAATCTTCCCTATGCTGCGTCGCACCCCTAGGGTCTCGCAGATGTGACAGGAGGTAGACGTCTATGTCTCGTGCAGTGCATTCCCGTGAGGCCAGCCCATCAGCCCGTCCCACGGCTCAGAGCGAACCCTTCGCCTGGAGCGTCCAGGATCACGCCGCCGCAGCACAGTTCGCGCTGCTCTGGAGCGTACCGATGCGCGCCATGATGGTGGTGATGCACGAGGCGACGCGACCCTATCGCCGCTGAGAGAAAACGGCGGCCGGCGCGCCTCAGCGATCCGGTCGCAGAACCATCTCCCCTATCGCGCCCAGGCGCATCTCTTCATCGCTCATGGACAGGCGGATTGTGTCTCCCCGCGCCCAGAGCTCGGCCATATCGTCATAGTGGCGAGAGAGCGGATGACCGGATTGCCCGGTCGCGATGATCATCGAGGCC
>JBCCLX010000303.1:0-5848 GCA_039026635.1 Pseudomonadota bacterium | reverse complement strand
TCTGCATGTGGCCGAGGAAGAGGGCACGCCCTGTCTGCGCGCCGTCGCCACTGACGGCCATCGCCTGGCCCGGATCGATGCGGCACTGCCCGAAGGGGCGCGTGAGGCGCCCGGCGTCATCGTGCCCCGCAAGACCGTGGGGGAGCTGCGCAAACTGCTGGACGATGATGAGGCCGGGGTCGAGGTTTCGGTCAGCGAGACCAAGATCCGCTTTGCCGTCGGCGATCTGGTGCTGACCTCGAAGGTGATCGACGGGTCCTTCCCCGACTACACGCGCGTGATCCCGAAAAACAACGTCAAGCGCCTCGAGGTCGACGCCTCCGAATTCGCCCATGCCGTCGACCGGGTCGCGACCGTCAGCCAGGAGCGTTCGCGTGCCGTGAAGCTGATGATGGACCACGACAAGCTCTCGCTCTCGGTCAATGCGCCAGACAGCGGTTCGGCCGCTGAGGAGCTGGTCGTCGCCTATCCCGACGAGGCGATGGAGATCGGCTTCAACGCCAAGTACCTCCTCGAGATCGCAGGCCAGATCGATCGGGAGAACGCCGTCTTCCTCTTCGCGAACCCAGGTGATCCGACGCTGGTGCGCGAGGGTGACGATCCCTCAGCTGTCTATGTCGTGATGCCCATGCGCGTCTGACCGCGTCTCTTGCGGAATATCGGATCGCCCACTCCAGCGCAGTGATGCCGGTGGGCCTCTGACCTGACTGGCTACAAGGCAGCGCTCTCACGACAGAGCAACCGTCCCTTCTTGCAGCAGCGCAGCGTGCTTGCGGGTCACGACCGGGCTTGACCAAGCGGGTCAGAGCGGGCCAGATGAAGGGGTGCGGAACGCTTCGGCACACAATCCATAGTAGCCCACCCCTCAGAAGCCGCTGTCACGGCGCGGATGGAGAACAGTGCGATGAGCGAGACCATCCCCGTCGTCGTCACGGGCGTCTCGGGCCGGATGGGCCGCATGCTCGCGCGCGCTGTGATCGAGAACCCGGGCACGACACTCCATGGCGTGACCGACCGCCCCGGCGCCGAGGAGATCGGCTCCGATGTGGGCCCGCTCATCGGTATGGCGCCGCTCGGCATCGCGGTCGAGGACGATCCGCTGCCGCTTTTCGCCAAAGCCCGCGCGGTGCTGGATTTCACGACGCCGGAAGCAACGGTCGCCCATGCGACGCTCGCCGCCCAGGCGCGTCTGGTGCATGTGATCGGCACCACGGGTTTCGCGCCTGAGCACCTCGCTGCCATCGCCGCCGCCGCCCGGCATGCGACTGTCGTGCGCGCCGGGAACATGTCGATGGGGGTGAACCTCCTGCTCTCGCTCGTTCGACGCGCCGCTGCAGCCCTTGGGCCCGACTACGACATCGAAGTCGTGGAGATGCATCACAGACACAAGGTGGACGCCCCCTCCGGTACGGCGCTGATGCTGGCCGAAGCCGCAGCCGAGGGGCGGGGCATCGATCTGGCCGAAAACGCCCGCCGCGTGCGCGACGGCCAGACCGGCCCTCGCGAGCCCGGCACGATCGGCATGCAAGCGCTGCGCGGGGGCGATGTGGTGGGCGAGCATGACGTGATCCTGGCCGGCGCCGGCGAACGGCTGGTGCTCAGCCACATCGCGACCGACCGGATGCTCTTTGCCCGCGGCGCGGTGACGGCCGCGCTTTGGGGTGTTGAGCGCGATCCTGGAGAATACACGATGAATGACGTGCTTGGCTTAGATTGACCCGACGACACCATAGGCGGAGCCATTGCGATATCGGTCAAACCCGTTCGTTGCAAAGTCTCCCCTGAAACGACTGGCATAACTTCTAATTCCTGCGGGGAGGGCAGTGCAGATGGAGGATCAGCGCAAATCGGGCGCTTTGAACATCGTCAAGCTCTGCGTCGGCGCTGACACCATCGAGGATCTCGCAGCATGGCAAGCCCATGTCATCGCGGAACGGCGAAAGGCCGGGCAGACGCCCGTGCCCAACCACGTGACGCGCATGTGGCCGCGGCGCGAGGCGGAGATCATGGCGCCCGAGGCCGGCGGGCGTGGCGGCTCTCTCTACTGGGTGATCAAGGGCATCATCCTGGTGCGCCAACCCATTCTCCGCTTCGAAGAGGTGATGGAGGACGGTATTCGCCGCTGCGCCATCACCCTGGACCCGGCGCTCGTGCGTACGGAGGCGCGACCGCGGCGCCCGTTTCAGGGGTGGCGCTATCTCGAGGCCGCGGATGCGCCGCGGGATCTGGGGCCCTGGCGGGGCGGCGCCCCCTCGGCCGCGCAGCTGCCGGTGCATCTCGAAGAAGCGCTCAGCTCTATCGGCGTCCTGCAACCGGCGGGGTAAGCGCCGGCGTCGGCTCCCAAGGGGGCGCGCCATGAACCGCTTTGACGCCCGCTTGGGCGACATTCTCGAACCCGTACGCGATATCGCCGTCGCCGAACTGCTCGAGACCATGGCCAAGATGCTGGACGACGGGCATTCGGTGACAGCGGAGCCGAAGTGCCGCAGTGCTGAGGGTGCGGTCGTGCGCAGCGGTCCCCTCTCGCTGCCGCGCCGGCGGGATCTGATGGTCGGCTCGGGGCGCCATGCGCTGGCGCGGGAGGTTTCCGTCGCAGGACATCTCGGCTTCGAACCGATCACGATCGTCGAGCCGGACGGTTTTGTCTGTGTGATCGCGCCCTTCGCCTGGAACGCGATGGACCTGCTCGTCGAGGCGCCGGCAGTGGCCTGGAGCGCGGCAGAGATGCTGGAAGAAGACAACCAGGGTGCCGCCGCCACGCTGAAGAGCCCTGCCGCGGAAGCGAGTGGCGAGGAGAAGCACCCGCCCCCCGCCGCGCAGCCTTACCCGGTGGCCGAAGAGGTGCCCGAGGAGAGCGACACGAACGGCGCCGACAGGGGCCATACAGCGCGCGAGCCCGCCTGGCTGCCTCTGCGCCGGTGGTATCTTGAGTGGTTTCAGTCTCGCTTCAGCGACGAGGCACCCGATCTCGAGGGCGCCCTGCACGCGCTCGAAGGGCCCGTGGAAGACCCCGCGGGTTGGCGCTTCACGATCGATCTGGGTTCTGCGCCGGTCGAAGCGCTGTCCGATCTGGTCCTTGCCCTCTCGGCGACCGGGGCTGCGCGGGTGCGCATCGGCAACGCCGGATACTGAGCACCATGTCTGGGCCGTGCCCTCAGGGGCTCGGCAGGCCCAGCGCCTCGATATCCGACAGATCGTCCACATCCCGCCGTTCCGGTGCGAAGGCGACGCGGAGCGGGTGCAATCGGGCGAGCGTGTCCGCGCGGGCATGAGGGCTCGACCAGCGCACCGGCTCGAGCCGCCCGACGACGCCTTGGCCAGCCGCAGGACCGGCAAGGCGCCGCCCGGGGAGCCGACGGCCCGCGGCCAAACCGATCAGCCAGAACCCACCGTCCGGAGAGGGACCGATCACCGCATCGGCACCTCGTAGCGCTTGAAAGGCAGCCGCGATCTCGGCGCAGCCTACACCCGGCACATCGGAGCCGATCAGCACCACAGGCCCGGGACCTCCCGCCGCCAGCGATCGCGCCATCCGCGCACCCAGGCTCCCGCGCCCCTGGCCCATGCGTGCGAACCCCTGCGACCAGGCCCGGCTCGACAGCACCGCCCCATCAGGGGAGAGCGCCAGGACCACCCGCCAGCGCGGATCCCGGCCAAGCGCGCGCAAGAGCCGTGACGCCTGATGACGATACCACCCGGCAGCGGCGACGGGCCCCACGTCCCGCGCCAGCCGTGTCTTGACGCGCCCTGGCACCGGCTCCTTCAGGAAAATAATCAGCGTGGGTGTCACGCCCCGCCTCCCGGTTCCCGCCGGCGGGCATAGGCCGCGGCCAAGACGGCTGGATCGGCCCCGAGGCTGTAGCGCGCCAACAGCCAGAGATTGCGCGCGCCCCGGCGCAGCCATCCGTCCCGCCGATAACGCTCGGCCGACGAAAGCGCTGTAGCGCCGAGGGGGCGGAGCGCGGCGCGGCCCCCAAAGCGCCGGATGGCGCGCACCAGGGCGACGTCCTCCATGAGCGGGATCTCGGGATAGCCGCCGGCTGCGTCATAGAGGCTGCGCGGCATCAGCAAGCCCTGATCCCCAAAGGGCAGGCCAAACAGCCGCGAGCGTAGATTGGCCCATCCCGCGACGAAACCGGCCGCCAGGCCCGGGTCGTCAAACCGCAGCGCGCAGTAGCCCGCCGCCTGCGGATGGCGCGCCATATGCGCCGCCACCGCTTCGGACCAGTCGGGCGAGAGCACGGTGTCGGCATGCAGAACCAGGACCCAAGCGCCCGAACTGGCCGCAACGCCCGCGGCCAGTTGCCCCCCGCGCCCTGGCGGAGCGGCGATCAGCCTGGCCCCGACACCCTCGGCCACCGCCGCGATCTCGTCGCTCGACCCGCCATCCACGATCACCAGCTCCCGGATCACACCCCGCTCAAGCCCCGGGATCAGCGCCGCCAAGCAGGGGCCGATCACGGCGGCAGCCTCCAGGGTCGGGATCACCACAGAGAGGGGGGCGCGGGTCATGTCATCCCTCGGTCGTCCTCCGCTCCCGCCGTCCGGCTGGGCGAGAGAAAGGCAAAGAGGATCAGCGCCAGCGCCCCGAGCCCTGCAAAGCCGATGAAGAGAAAGCCAACTCTGCCGTCGTATTGGGCGGCGATCACGCTCCCGATCAGGCTCGCACCAAGCGTGGAGCTGCCGAGAAGGAAGGAGGTCGCGGTCCCCGCAGCACCCTCGAGGCCTTCGGTCCCAAGGGCGATCATATTGGCGAAGACAACGGCGACGGCGACGAAGGCTCCGCCGAGCAGGACGAGGAAGAGCCACAGAGGCGGCAAACCGCCCGTCGCCATGGCGATCCCCGCCCCAACCAGCCCCGTCCCCGTCAGTTGCCAGAGCGCTATGCCCGAGAGCCGGCGCATCCCAAAGCGCATCACGAGGCGACTGTTGAGAAAAGAGGCGCAGGCAAAGGCTGCAGCGAGCCCCGAAAAGGCGAGCGGGAAGAGCGGGCCCAGCGCATAAGCCTCCTCCAGGATCTGCTGAGCCGTCGCCAGATAGGCGGTGAAGGTGCCGAAGACGGCGATGGTAATCCCCGCCGCGAGCACCGCCTGACGCCGGCGCAGCACCTCGCCCCAGCCCTGCAGAACGCTGCGCAGCCTCAGCGGCCGGCGCGCCTCGGCGGACAAGGTCTCGGGCATGCCCGCGATGTACCAGAGCGCCGCCACCGTCGCGAAGAGGGCATAGAAGGCGAAGATCGCGCGCCAGCCGCCCAGCGCTTCGATGCCCTGGCCCGCCAAGGGCGCGAGCATGGGCACCAGCATGAAGACCGTGTTCACCAGGCTCACCACCCGCGCCATGGCCCGACCCTGATAAAGATCGCGCGCGACCGCGATGCTGACGACGCGCGGCCCCCCAGCGCCGAGCCCCTGCACAAAGCGCCCCGCGATCAGCATTTCGGGACTGGTGGCCAGCCCTGCGACGATGGCACCGATCAGATAGAGCCCAAGCCCCGCCAGCGCGATGGTCCGCCGCCCCAGCGCATCGGCGAGCGGCCCGACAATTGCCTGCGCAATGGCAAGACCCACGAAAACCGCCATCACAACGTCATGGCGCGCATTCGCATCGGCAAAGCCAAGGTCGCGATCCATGGCATCTAGGGCTGGCAGCACCGCATCGATGGTGAGGGCGACAAGCGATGTGAGAAAGGCGAGGAAGAAGAGCAGCGCCAACGGGGCCCGCCCCCGCGCGCGATCCTCGACACTCGGCAGCATCGTGACCCTCCTGGCTCCCTCGCGCCAGAACAGGCCTGACCCGGTCGCCCTAGCGACGCGGTGGGGCATGGCATATCTCTCGACCCGAGACCAGC
>JBCCLX010000302.1:0-5860 GCA_039026635.1 Pseudomonadota bacterium | reverse complement strand
CATCAGCCATCGCGGGGCCGGAGAGCCGCTGGCGCGAGCACGGCGGTGAGTGCTGCGCGTAGCTTGCCGAGTTTGGAGAGGCGCATCCGTGGCTCGGTCCGGAAACCCTTGGCCGCGAGCCGGTTCAGCGTCGCCTCATAGACCCCCATCATCATCAGCGCCGGCGTCAGCGCGCGCCGTTGGTGCCCGGCCATCGCCGCGCGGGCCATATCGAACTCTGCCCGCGCAAGCCGTGCGAGGCTTGCAAGCAGCACCGGTGTCGCAGGATGACCCGTGACCTCGGCGGGGACGGGCGGCACGCCATGGCGCTCCAGCAACTCGACCGGCAGATAGAGCCGTCCGATCGCTGCGTCCTCGGCCACATCGCGAATGATGTTGGTCAGCTGCAGCGCATCGGCGAGCGCCAGGGCGAAGCGGGCCGAAAGCGCCCCCTCCCAGGCCCCGAAATTGCGCATCGACAAGAGCCCAACGGTCCCGGCGGCGCGGCGCGTATAGGCGCGGAGGGTCGCCATCGTCGGCGCGACCACCGGGCCTTCGGCATCCATCTCCATGCCTTCGATGAGCAGCAGGAACTCCTCCTCAGGCAGCTCGAAGCGCTCGATTGAGGGCAGAAGGGCAAGCCCGATGGTCGAGCGTGGCTGGCCGCGATAGAGGGCGGCAATCTCATCGCGCCAGAGCGCCAGCAGGCGGCGGCGTTCGGCGAGGGTCAGCGGCTCATCCGCGATATCATCGGCCACGCGGGCGAAGGCGTAGAGGGCCCACATCGCCTCGCGCCGCTCTTTCGGCAAGGCCCGCATCCCCGGTCCGAAGGAGGAGCCGGCCGCACGCGTGATCGCCGCGACCGCCGCTGCGGGGTCCGTCGTGTCGGCCGGTAGCGGGGCCAGCTGCTCGGCCAGCGGAGAAAAGGCGCCGTCGGCCATGGCTCAGGCCGCAGGCGCGGGATTGGCGCCGTCGGCCGGTGCGCGATGGGTGGTCAACCGCCAGAGCCCGGCACCGAGCCCATAGGCCAGATCCACGCGCCGATGCGCGACGCGCCCTGCCAGCGGGTCCTCCCGTTCGAGCCGGGCCTGTAGCCGACAGGCCAGGCGCTGGATCACGGCGATCTCGGCGGCAAACCGGCGCGAGCGCACCATGCCCGCCAGCGGCTTGGAGCGTTCGAGGAGCCGCGCTGTGCGCTCCAGGCATGCATCGACGACCCCCCGCAGGCCCGGTGAGAGCGCGGGCGCCGTCAGCGCCGCATCCTCGACGCCTTCGGCGATCAGCCAATCCTGAGGCAGGTAGACACGGTCGAGCCGTGCCTTATCGACGGCGATGTCCTGCAGATGGTTCAGGACCTGAAGCGCGTCGCAGAGCGCATCGCCCGCAGGTGCGGTCTCCGCGCTCTCGCCATGGAGCTGCAGGAGAAATCGGCCGACGGGGCGGGCGGAGTTGGTGCAGTAGCCGATGAGCGCGTCCCAATCCTCATACCGCGCCTGCACGGCATCTTGGCGGAAGGCGATCAGCAGATCGGAGGCACAGTCGAGGGCGACGCCATGGGTGCGCAGGACATCACCGAGCGCGACCGCCATGGCCGGCCCGCCGGCGCCCGGCGCAAGGCCCGCCTCGCAGGCATCGAGCCTCCGGATCTTCTCAGCAGGGCTCAGGGTGGCATCATCCGCGATATCGTCCGTGCCGCGGGCAAAGCGGTAATAGGCCATCATCGGCGCGCGCAGATGGGGCGCGATCAGGAAGGAGGCGACGGGAAAGTTCTCATCGCTCGCCCCTTTGCCCGATGGCGCCTCGATAGCCGTGCTGTTGTCTTGCGTCATCTCTGTCGCCACCCCGGAGGCGCTCCCGTCCAGAGCCGCCGCCGCGGCCGTTCTCGCCGTCGCGACCCTAGGGGCCGGGGGCGGGGCTGTCCACGTCGGGCGGTGCTCTGGGGCTGCCTGGAGGCGCTTGCCGACAGACGCGCAGGGCCCTATGCCCGCGACGATGCTGATCCTTGCGCTGATCGCCGCCGCCGTTTGGGCCGGCATGCTGCTCGCCTGGCACGGGTTCTGGCGGGCGGATCAGCGGTTGCCGAGTGGCCTCCCTTTGCCTGAGGAGGCCCCTGCTGTCGCCGCCGTGATCCCGGCGCGCAATGAGACCGCGAGCATCGGCCCGGTTCTGCTGGGCCATAGCCTGAGCCGATACCCCGGCCCCTTCACGGTCACGCTCGTCGACGATGGGTCGACTGATGACACGCGGGCACGGGCGCAAACCATTGCCGGCTCGGCCCAGGAAGGCCGGATCCGCATCCTCGAAGGCGCGCCCCTCCCGCCGGGCTGGTCGGGCAAGCTCTGGGCGCTGTCGCAAGGGGTCGATGCTGTGGCGCAAAGCGCGACGCCGCCGCGCTGGCTGCTGCTGACGGATGCCGACATCGTGCACGCGCCCGAGACGCTGAGCCGGCTCGTGGCCTTTGCCGAGGCTGAGGGGCTTGCCATGGTCTCCTTAATGGCGCGGCTCGAGACGGGCTCGCGCCTCGGCCGGCTCCTCGTGCCCGCCTATGTGTTCTTCTTTCAGAAGCTCTATCCCTTTCCGGCGGTGAACAGGCCGTCCTCCTGGATCGCGGGCGCGGCGGGGGGCTGTGTCCTGGTTCGGCGCGACGCACTGGAGGAGATCGGCGGGATCGCGGCCATCCGCGGCGCGTTGATCGACGATTGTACGCTCGCCGCCCGCATCAAGCGCGGCCCGCCGCGCCGAGCGATCTGGTTGGGTTTGGCGGATCGCGAGGTGGTCTCGCTCCGCGACACGGGGCGGTTGGCGACGATCTGGGAGACGGTGGCGCGCACGGCCTTTCCACAGCTGCAGCGGTCCTGGGCGCTGCTTGCGCTTTGCACGCTCGGCATGGCGCTGATCTATCTGGTGCCGGTCGCGGCCGTCGTCTTTGGCCCGGTCCTTGGCCTCTGGCCGGCGCTGGCGGGCCTATTGGCCTGGGGCCTGATGGGCATCGCCTTTTGGCCCACGCTCAAGCTCTATGGCGGGCGACCCTGGGAGGCCGCGCTGCTGCCGATCGCAGCCGTGCTCTACATGGCGATGACGCTCGACAGCGGGCGACGCGATCTCATCGGCCGTGCGTCGCCCTGGAAAGGACGAACCTATTCGGGGATCGAGAAGGGCTAGGGCGAGGGAACGGCTCGGTCAGGCGGGCTGACTGGGTTGGGCGGGCAGCATGCCCTCGGCACGGAACCAGGCGACGGCATCCGCCACAGCGCCGCGAACCGGGGGCGGCGCATAACCGAGCGCTTCGCGAGCCGCGCTGTTGTCGAGCCGGATACTGCGCGCGGCCAAGCGCACGCCGGTGAGCGGTGCCGTCGGCGCCCGGCCAGTGGCGCGGGCGATGAGATCCTCGACATGGGCGGTGGCGAAGGCGAGCGCAAAGGGCACGCGTGCACGGGGCGCACGGACCCCTGCGGCTTCGGCAACGATCCCCGCCAGGCTCGCCAAGCTCATCTCCTCGCCTGAGAGGAGGTAGCGACCGCCTGCAGGCGCCTGCTCGAAGGCTCGGAGGATCCCGTCCGCCAGCGCCCGGACGTCGACGAGATCGAGGCGCGTGTCGACAAGGGCCGGCGTTGCGCCGCGGGCGAAGTCGAGGATCATCCGGCCTGGCGGTGTCGGCGCGCGATCGCCGGGACCCACCGGGGCGCTCGGCAAGACCGTTACGGCATCGAGCCCGCGTTCGGCCGCGGCCTCCACCGCCATCTCGGCGGCGCGCTTGGAAGCGGGGTAGGGCCCGAGGAGCGCCTCTGGCGCCGGCCGCGCGGCCTCGCTCAAGAGCGCACCGCGGGCCGTCTCGCGCGTCACGAGCGCGGTGTAGCTCGAGACCAGTAGCAGCCGGACGCCAGCCTTCAGCGCCGCCTCGGCCATCACGACCGTCCCCTCCCGGTTCACGGCATCATGGGCGCCGGGGTGCGGGGCCCAGAGATGGGCGATGGCCGCGGCATGGATCACGCCGGCGCTGCGCGCTACTAGCTCCTCGACCAAAGCCCGGTTGGTCACTGTCCCCGTCACGTATTCCGCGGCAACCGGCATGCCCGGCGTGAAGGCAAGGTCGAGCGCGATCACGCTGTAGCCGCGGCCGAGGAGCAATGTGACGAGGTGACGACCCAAGAAGCCGTTGGCCCCCGTGACGAGGATCGCCGTCACGGCGTGCAGACCAGCAGGCCGTCGCCATAGGCCGAGCCTGCCACCAGCGTCCGGTTCCAGACCACGGCGCTGGTCGCACCTGAGAACACTTCACCGAAGGGATCGTCGAAAAGCGTCGCGACCTCGCCCGTATCCGGCCGCCAGGCGACGATGCGGCTCGGCGCGGTATCGGAATATTGCATGGTGTAGAGCCAGTAGTCGAAGAGGTTCGGATGCAGGGCGATGATCTGCGTCTCGAAGGGGCCGGGGTTGATGTTGTCGGGCCCGCCCGGCAGCTCGACGGTCTGGCCCGTGCTGAGGTTCACGAGCCGGTTGCCCCGTGTCTCGGCGACCACGACCGAGCCGTCGACCAGCGTAATCCCGTTGGCCCAGGCGAGCCCGTCCAAGAGCTCCTCTTCCTGGCCGAAGCCGAGCTTTAGGACACGGCCCGTGGCCGCCCCGGGCATCAGGTCGGACACGCTCCAGTCGCAGGAGCCGCGATCGACCGAGACGACAAGCTCCGCCCCCCGCCAGGCCACATCATTCGCCCGGCAGGAGCCCTCACCATCCCAACGGCCGCGCTCCTCATAGCCTGTGGGGGTGAGGACGCCCCAGGAGACGGTCGCATCGTCTCCTTCATAGTTTCGGTTGACGAAGGCGAGGCGGGCGCCACTGCGATCGGCCGCGATACCGTGGGGGCTCAGCGAGTTGAACGTGCGGTAGAGCCCCGGAACCGCGCGGGTAAAGGCCCCTTCGTCGTCATCCGTCAACTCGCTGATATGGACGGTCGTGATGCCGCGCGCCGGCGCGCCCTTGAGGGTGCGGTTGTAGTTTGAGAGCACCAGCGTGCCGTCGCCAAGGAGCGCGATGTCCTCGATCCCGCGCAGCGCCCGGTAGCGCTGATCGGTGACGAGCACGCGCTTGCAGTTGGCGTGATCGTAGAGCGCCTCCATCGGCTCGACGGTGTCCGACAGCCAAATCGCCGTTAGGATGATCGCGGTCACGGGCACGACGAGGGCGAGATAGACGCGGTTCATCGATCAGCCTCCATGGGACGCGGATTGAGTGCCGGCGCGTTGGGTGGAGCGGGCGCGGCGGCTTCCGGCAGGGGATAGCCCCAATGGGTAAACCACTGCGCGAGCGCCTCTCTCGGCTTAGCCAACAGGGCCGGATCCGGCGGAAAACGGTTCTTCTCAAAGCTCTCGACACTGGCGAGATGGGCCTCAAAGCCGCGCGCGGCCGCCTCCCAACCCGGCAGCTCCAGCGTCTCATAAATCGTCGCCAGCGCCTCCATCGGCGCGCAATCGAGCCGCGCATAGGGCAGCTCGACAAAATCCGGCGCAGCCCAGCCCTCGGTCTCCTCGACGAAACGCTGCATCATGCGATCATAGACCCGCAGGATCGTGGCATCGATATCGAGATCCTCCGGCACGCTCTGAAGCGCCATCACCTCTAGGAGCCGCGCGTAAAAATTCCGCATCGAAAGATAGACATCCGCCGGATTGCGGTGAATATGGATGAACTTCGCGTTCGGGAACATGGCGCGCAGCATCGCGGGGCGGGCGGTGTAGACGGGGTTTTTGATCGCGAGGCGTCGGCCCTGTTGGCGCGCGATCTTGGAGAGGAAGCGGCGGAACGTGTTCTGCCATGCGGCAACCTCGGCCGGCGCACAGCCATCGAAGAACAGGCCACGGTCGATCAGCCGGTCGAAGTGCTT
>JBCCLX010000301.1:0-5867 GCA_039026635.1 Pseudomonadota bacterium | reverse complement strand
TTGGAGGCGAAGGACGGTGCGGCGGCGAAGGTGGCCGCGGCCATGACGACGGGCAGGAGAACACGCTTCAGCATTGGAGATCCTCGACAGGTTGTGCGTTGGGTGACTGGGGTCGGCGTCTTGGGCCGCTCGGCCCTGCCAATCGATCTACCGACGCCGCCGCGCATGACCATTGACATCCACTGTCGCTCCGGTGAGCGGTGGTGAGAGTTCACGCCTGCCCGGCCGCACCGCCGATGCACTGGCGTCCGGCGGCAACAGCTCCGTCGCAGCTCTTTGCGCAAAGCCGAGGGACAGCCCCTGGACGCCAGCGATCGAAGGTCTGCACAACTCGATCTCCTATCTATAGGGCTCGAGAAAAGCCTCTAGTAACCTGCTGGATTCGTTACGAAAAAGGCGGGGAAAGGCATTGCCGGGCTAAGCTCAACGCAACTCGCTCATTCCTTCGGTCCGGCCTGGTCTGCCAGAAGTGTGCAACGTGCAGCCCGGTAACGCGAGCCCGCTCTGGCGCACGGGGGCTGCCGCTTCACCGACGCTCACGCTCTCGCCAACCGGTCCCAAAGGCCTCGGAATGGTAGCACGGGCCGAAAGGGGCGAGGGATTTCCTTGTACCGCGGTCGCGGGCGCTCCCGTCGTCAGCGCTCAGTGGTGGCAGCGGTCGTCACGGCCAAGCAGATGTCGTCGACGACCGTGGTCAGCAGCGCTCGATCCTCGCTTTCCCCCATCACGCGGATCAGCGATTCGGTGCCGGATTTGCGGATGAGGAGGCGACCGCTGGCGCCAAGCCGGGCCTCGCCCTCCCGGATCGCGGCCGTCACACCGGGATCCTCCAGAGGCGCCGCTGTCCCGTTGAACCGCACGTTCTTGAGGATCTGGGGGAGCGGGTCGAAGAGGGCGGCGGCCTCAGAAAGGGGCCGTCCCCCGGCGATCAGCGCATCAAGGACCTGGAGTGCGGCCATCAGACCGTCCCCCGTTGTCACATGGTCCGTCATGATGATGTGGCCGGACTGCTCGCCGCCGAGGTTGAAGCCGCCGGCGCGCATCGCCTCGACCACATAGCGGTCACCCACCTTGGTGCGCTCGAGCCCGATCCCGCGGCCCGCAAGATAGCGTTCGAGGCCGAGGTTGGACATCACGGTGGCAACCAGAGTGTTGCCCGCAAGCCGACCCTCTTCGGCCCAGCGGTTGGCGATCAGCGCCATGATCCGATCGCCATCGACCACTTGGCCGTGGTCGTCGATCAAATGGACACGGTCCGCATCGCCATCGAGGGCGATGCCGAGATCAGCGCCGTTTTCGATTACCGCGCGCTGGGCCGCCGTAGGATCGGTCGAGCCGCAGCCGACGTTGATGTTCTCCCCATCGGGGGCGACGCCGATCTTGATCACCTCGGCGCCCAGTTCCCAGAGCACGTCCGGTGCCGTGGCATAGGCCGCCCCATGGGCGCAGTCGATCACGACGCGCAGGCCCGAGAGCGTCCGGGCGCGCGGGAAGGAGGCCTTCGCGAACTCGATGTAGCGGGCACGGCCGTCGCGCAGATTGCGAATATGGCCGATGTCTGAGGGGGCGGCGAGGGTCTGGGTCGCGTCCATTGCGGATTCGACAGCCGCCTCTGCCGCATCGGAGAGCTTGTACCCATCCGGCCCGAAGAGCTTGATGCCGTTATCCTCGAATGGGTTGTGCGAGGCGGAGATCATGACGCCAAGGTCCGCGCGGAGCGAGCGGGTGAGCATGCCGATTGCAGGCGTCGGGACCGGACCGCAGAGAAGCACGTCCATGCCAACGCTGACGAAGCCCGAGGCGAGCGCGAACTCAAGCATATAGCCGGAGCGCCGCGTATCCTTTCCGATCACCACCGTGTGCCGATGCGCGCCGTTCCTGAACTTGTGTCCGGCGGCACGGCCGAGGGCGAGCGCGATCTCGGCTGTCATCGGATGGGTGTTGGCGCGTCCGCGGATCCCGTCGGTGCCGAAGAGGCTGCGGCTCATGGTTCTCCCTCGCTCGCGCCCCTTGAGATGGGGCGGCTCTCTCGGCGCTCATAATGGATGCGGGGCGCTGGGGGAACCGGGCCCCAAAATGGGGATCAGATCAGCTCGCCAGGCCAGCCGGTTGTGAGGGCATACCAGAGGCGGATCGCTTGCACGGTCTCCGCCACATCATGCACGCGGACCACATGCACGCCTTGGCTGAGCGCGAAGAGGCTCGCGCCGAGGGAGCCGGGCATGCGGGACGCGCCATTGGAGGCGCCGCCGATCGTGCCGATGAAGCGCTTGCGCGAGACGCCGAGCAGAAGCGGTGCGCCAAGTGTATGAAAGATCGAGAAGCCGCGGATCAGGGCCAGGTTGTGGCCGAGGTTCTTGCCGAAACCGATGCCGGGATCGGCCAGGACGCGGCTGCGCGGGATCCCGAGGTCCTCCGCCACCTGCAGTCGCTGCTCCAGGAAGTCGTACACATCGAGGAGCACATCACTGTAGCGCGGGTCGAGCTGCATCGTTTGCGGATCGCCGAGAGCGTGCATCAGGCAGAGCGCTGGGGGATTGAATGCGACGCGCTCGCGGATCAGATCCGGCATGCGCGGGTCATGCGTCAGGGCTGAAACATCGTTGATCAGGTCGGCGCCGGCGTCGAGGGCGGCGCGTGCCGTCTCCGCATTGCGGGTATCGATCGAGATCGGCAGCTTGAGCCCGGTGCGCCGCAGCCCTTCGATCACCGGGATCACGCGGCTGCGTTCTTCTTCGGGCGGCACGGGCGTCGCGCCTGGGCGGGTCGATTCTCCACCGATGTCCAGAATGTCCGCCCCATCCTTTGCCAGCTCATGGCCATGGGCGATGGCGCGCTCCGCATCGTCGTAGAGACCGCCATCGGAGAAACTGTCCGGCGTCACGTTGACGATGCCCATCACGGCGGGACGCCCCGTGGCCATTGCCGAGAGGCCGACGACCGGGTCGCGGGATGCCGCGGCGCGACCGATGGCGGCTGTTAGCGCTGGGTCTCCCAGCGCCGTGGCGGCCTCGACGGGCACCACTTCTGGCCGTTCCTGCCCCCGTCCCAGGAGCGCGACCTCCCGAAAACCCAGTGCCGTACCCGCCAGCCGCCAGGCGCCTGGCAGGGCAGCTTCGCAGGGCAAAGGACGGACGTGGGTGACGGAACGTTCGCTCATGGTCATCGGCCATACCGAAGCTTCCTTAACGCTTCCAGTCAGGCATCCGGTGGCTGTCCCACAGCAGGACAAAACACATCGCAGAAATGTAGAAATTTTATTTCCCAAAAAATATTTGGTCTTTTGTTGTCGCCACACGAATCTGACGCTAAATTGGCATCAACTCTGGCGCGCCTCTGGCTGCGCCCATCGCTTTGCGAAGGAGACTGACCATGGCTAAGGCCTTCATGCCCGTGGTGTTCGCTGCCAACGATCTCATCGAGGGCGACAGTGTCTATCTTGGTCCCGAGGGCTGGGTGCGCGACGTTCGTGCCGCCTCGGTGGCGGAAACGGCCGATGCCGTCCCTGCGCTCGAGACCCGCGCGGCCCAGGGCGTGGCGGGCAATATCGTGGTGGGCCCCTATGCCGTTGCCATCGCGCAGGAGGCCACTGGCCCCTGGCCGGTGCTGCGACGTGAGCAGATCAAAGCGTCGCGCGGGACGACGATCCCTGTGGGCCCGGCCGCGGCCATCGCCGACGCGGCCTGATCGCTGCTCCCGAGCGTTGGTCCTAAGCGCCTGACCCCAACGCTGGTCGTGATCGCCGAACACGGGCCACGGCAGTTTCAACCGGCCCGGTCGGTGGCCAGGCGCGATGGGCCTCCCATATCGGAGGTGGCAAGGGACTGCGCACTGTGCCTGTCCGGTGAGAGCTTGGCTTAGCGGCGCCGGTTCCCAGCCTGCTGATCATGGGGTGGACGATCAACGCCCGCTCAGAATGTGGATCCTGGCCCCGATGCCGGCGTGATCCGCGGTCCCATCCGGAGGACGCCGATGTACCGCTATGACGAGTTTGACCACCGTTTTGTCGCCGAGCGCACGGCCGAGTTTCGCGGCCAGGTAGCGCGCCGGTTGACCGGTGAGCTAACGGAGGAGGAGTTCAAGCCGCTCCGGCTGATGAACGGCCTCTACCTCCAGCTCCACGCCTATATGCTGCGCGTCGCCATCCCCTACGGCACGCTGGCCGGGCGGCAGATGCGAATGCTCGCCCATATCGCTGAGACCTACGACCGCGGCTACGGTCATTTCACGACGCGCCAGAACATCCAGTACAACTGGCCCAAACTGAGCGATATCCCGGCGATCCTGGACGATCTCGCCTCCGTCGAGATGCATGCGATCCAGACGAGCGGGAACTGCATCCGCAACGTGACCTCGGATCCGCTGGCCGGCGTCGCGCCGGATGAGATCGAGGATCCGCGGGTCACCGCCGAGGTGCTGCGCCAATGGTCCTCGCTGCATCCCGAGTTCACCTTCCTCGGGCGCAAGTTCAAAATCGCGGTCACGGGCTGTGAGACGGACCGCGCGGCCATCGCGGTGCATGACATCGGGCTACAGATCGTGCGCGGACCGGATGGGCAGGCAGGCTACCGGGTGCTCGTCGGTGGCGGGCAGGGCCGCTCACCCTTCATCGCCAAGGAGCTGCGCGCTTTCCTGCCGCGCGAAGACTTGCTGCCGTATCTGACGGCGGCGCTGCGCGTCTACAACCTGCACGGTCGGCGGGACAACAAGTTCAAGGCTCGCATCAAGATCTTGGTCCATGAGCTGGGGATCGACGCCTATCGCGAGCAGGTCGAGGCCGAGTTCGCGGCCATCGACCGTAAGGCCGTGGCTGCACCTTGGGAGGAATGGGAGCGGATCGGCGCCTATTTCGCGCTGCCCGATCTCGCGCCAGTGCCGGCCGAGGATACGGCTTTCGAACGCGCGCTGGCGACGGATCCGGATTTCAAGCTCTGGGTCGAGCAGAACACGCATGCGCATCGGGTCACGGGCTATCGCGCCGCGACTGTCTCGTTGAAGCCGGTGGGTGGCGTGCCCGGCGATGCGACGGCGGAGCAGATGCGGGTCCTGGCGGAGCTTGCCGAGAAGCACTCGGCGGATGAGTTGCGGATCACCCATGAGCAGAACGTCGTGCTGCCCCACATCGCGCTCGGCGATCTCTACAAGGTGTTTCGCGCGTTGGCGGGCATCGGGCTCGATGCGCCGAACCGCGGGCTCGTGACGGATATCATCGCCTGCCCGGGGCTCGACTATTGTGCGCTGGCCACCGCCCGTTCGATCCCGGTGGCGCAGGCGATCTCGACGCGTTTCGCCGATACCAAGCGTCAGGCGGAGATCGGGCCGCTCGCCATCAAGATCTCGGGCTGCATCAACGCCTGCGGGCACCACCATGTGGCGCATATCGGCATCCTCGGCATCGATAAGGCAGGTGTGGAGAGCTATCAGCTCACGCTGGGGGGCGAGCCCGCCGATATCCCGGCGATCGGGGAGCGGACGGGCCCGGGCTTTGGCTTCGACGAGGTGCCGGGGGCGATCGAGACCATCGTGGATCGCTATCTGAGCCTGCGCGAGAACCCGCGTGAGACCTTCCTGCAGGCCTATCGCCGCGTCGGCATGGCTCCGTTCAAGGAGGCGCTCTATGGCACTCAGTGACACCGCGGCGGGCGAGGCCGTCCTGATCGACCGCTCGGGCGTGATTGCCGAGTGCTGGAGCCTGGCGCCGGATGAGGGGCCGCTGCCCGAGGGCCCTGTGATCCTGCCTCTCTTGCGCCGGGACGAGATCGCGGAGTTGGCGGCGGATCGGCCGGGGGCGGTGGGCCTGCATCTGCCGAACGACACAGATCCCCGGCGGCTGCGAGACCATTTCGATGGGTTGGCACTGATCTCGG
>JBCCLX010000300.1:0-5882 GCA_039026635.1 Pseudomonadota bacterium | reverse complement strand
GTGCGGAAGCGGTAGCGATCCGCCGGGTCGCCGGAGATGGGCGCGCGACCGAAATCCTCCAGTCGCACGGGGTAGCCGGTCGCCTGGAAGTAGCTGTCGTCGGTCCCGTCGCCCTTGCCAGGCCCGATCTGGGGCATGGCGATGGCGTGGAACTGATGGTCTGTTTGAAACGGGCCCGCGTGGCAGGCGGCGCAGCCCGCAGCCCCGTAGAAGAGATCCATGCCGGCCTGAGCCTTGGGGCTCAGATGCGCTCGCTCGCCCGTGCGCAGCATCCGATCAAAGGGACTGTCGTCGGATCGGAAGGCCGTCGCCTCGAAGGCCGCGATCGCATTGGCGGCATGCACGAAGCTGAGGTCCTCCGCCGCCGCGATCTCGGGATAGGCCGCCTGAAACAGCGCGACGTATTCCGGGATGGCGCGCAGACGGTCGGCCAACAGATCCCAGGCCCCGCCCTCGCCGGCGAAGCGGCGGAGCGCCGCCGCATCGGCGACCGGGTTCTCGCCCCGCGCCCCGGCCATTTCGATTTCGGAGAGCACCGGAAACATCGCCTGGGCGGCGAGCACGCTCTCGAGCCCTTCAGGCAATTGCTCGCGCGCCGGCGTCCAGAACCCGCTCGACCAGGGACCGTCCGGCTCCGCCTCCACCCGACCATCGTGGAACAGCACCGTGAACGCCCGCGCGCCGCGGTTTTGCAGCGTGGGGGCGTTGCGGGGCACGCGGCCGCGCACCGCCGAGCCGTCGGGCACATGGCGCTGTGGGCCCAGGCCCGCGCCACCCTCCCCGATGCCCAGCGCCAACCCATCGCCGCTCGCATGCTGGGGGTGGTGACAGGTGGCGCAGGAGATGTTGCGGTTCCCACTCAGGATCTTGTCGAAGAACAGGAGCCGGCCGAGGTCGACCTGAGACGCCGGGAAGGCGCCGTCCCGCCGGTAGTCGGCATCGCGAACCGGCGCGACATCGGGGGCGATACCGGAAGCGGGGCTGGATGCGGGGCTGGGGCCCGAGCTGGCACCGGCCTCGACCACCTCACCCCCCGCACCAAGCCCGATCAGGCCGGCGGCGAGGAGCGATGAGGCGCTCACCGTCCAGCGCATCTTTTGGTTGGACAGGGTCATGACGGGGCACCGTCGGCATTGGCCGGCACCTTTGGCGTGCGGCGAACCCAGCTCGGCAGAAGCCCCATGGCATCCGGCACAGGGCGGATCACGAGGGTGGGATCCACAGCCGTCAGCGCCTCTTTCAACGTCCCAGCATCGAAAGCGGCCAGAACGTCCGTGGCGCCGCCGACAAGCTCACCCCCGACAAAGACCTGCGGCACGGTCCGTTTGCCCGTGATCTCGAAGAGCGCGCGCAGGATCTCACCCCCGCGATCGCCCTCCCGGAAGGCAGGACTGTCGACATCGATGGCGCGATAGGGGATGCCGGCGCGGTCGAGAAGCTTGCGGACCGACCAGCAGAACTCGCACCATTCGAAACCAAACATCACAACTGGGGCCTCCCAGCCGATGATCGCCTGCTTGGCGTAAGCGGTTGCCCAGGCCGCGGGCTTCGGCCGGGCGCTGGCGAGCTGGGGCTTGCGCGCGATCGGGGGCACGGAGGCAGCGATCGCCTGCTCCTCCGCGGTCATATCCACCTCGATGCCGTCGAAAAGCGGCGTCGAGAGATAGCGCTCACCCGTATCCGGGATCATCGCCAGGATGCGCGCAGTGCGGGGCGCCCGCTCGGCAACCTGGAGGGCAGCGGCGACAGTGGCGCCCCCGCTCGTGCCCGACAGGATTCCCTCGCGCGTGGCCAGCTCACCGGCGACCCGGATCGCCTCGGCGCCCGAGACCGTCTCGAAGCGGTCGATCAGCTTGTCGTCCAACGCATCGCCCGCGAGCTTGGGCACGAAATCCGGCGACCAGCCTTGGATCGGGTGGGCGCGCGCGTCCGGATGGCTGCGGGCGGCGGCGCCATCGGGGCGGCGCTGCTGGGGGATCGTGTTGTTCAGGATCTGCGAGTTCTCAGGCTCCACCGCCACGATCTCGGTCCGCGGGCTCTCAGCCTGCAGAAGCCGCGCAACACCCTGGAGCGTCCCACCCGTCCCAAAGCCCGTGACCCAATAGTCGAGCCCGAGGGTCGCGAAATCGGAGAGGATCTCGCGCGCTGTGGTGGCCGTGTGAATATCGGCATTGGCCTGGTTCTCGAACTGGCGGCAGAAGAACCAGCCATGCGCCTCGGCCAGCCGCTCGGCGGTCGAAAACATGCCGGTTCCCCGCTCGGCCGCGGCGGTCAGCACCACTTTCGCGCCAAGAAAGCGCAGCAGCTTGCGCCGCTCGACACTGAAGCTCTCGGCCATGACGATGACGAGCGGGTAGCCCTTTTGGGCGCAGACCATCGCGAGGCCGAGGCCAGTGTTGCCGGAGGTCGCTTCGATCACGGTTTGGCCCGGCTGTAGCGCGCCTGAGCGTTCGGCAGCCTCGATCATCGCGATGGCCATGCGGTCCTTGATCGAGCCCATTGGGTTGAACGCCTCGAGCTTGGCGTAGAGTTCGACGTGATCGGGGGCGATGTTGGTGAGGCGGACGACGGGCGTGCGCCCGATGGTGTCGAGGATCGAGGCATGCGGGCCTTTGCGCGCCGCCGGACGGAGGGCGGCGCAAGTGAGGCCATGAATGCTCTCGAGCGTGGGATGGGCAGTCATCGGAAGGCTCCTGTTCGGGACCGAGCGCTCTGGGCGACCCGGCAGGGATGGGGGCGTCAGGCGGCGGCGCGCTGACGCAGGTGCTGTTCGAGGTGATCGGCGATCTCGCGGGCATCCGGCCCCGCGCCCGAGATCTGAAGCGAGCGGCGCCGCCGCATGAACGGCAGGCCGAGCGCGTAAAGGCCGGGCACGGTAGGGACGATCCCGCCGTGATGGGCGAGCCGGCCACGCGGGTCGAAGGCCGGCAGATCGCGCAAGAACCCATGGTCCGGCCGGAAGCCCGTGGCCCAGACGACCGAGGCGATCTCACCAGACCCAAGGTTCAGTTGCAGGCGCGGCGCCGTGGGCACCGGCGTCGGCGCCGGGCGATCGGGGGGCGTATGGATCGCGCCCGAGCCGCGTTCGGCAATCCAGGCATCGATCCGATCGCAGAGGCGCGTGAGCTTAAGATCGGCCGCCGCACTGAGATGCGCGAGCCCACCGGAGAAGAGTGCCAGACCGTCCCGAACCGCGGCGAGGCGCCCGACGATCTCGACACCCGCCTCTTTCAGCGCGGCGAGATCCACAGAATGCGGCCCACCGATGAGCTGCGGCGAAGGGGTGCGACGAGCACGGGTCAGATCATCGACGGCATCGAAGCGTTCATCGAGCGCGCCGATCGCGTCGAGCCACCATTCGATATCCCGCCCGCGATAGCTGCGCGGCAGGCGCAGATGATTGCCGACCGCAAGCGTGACGGGCCTGCCGGAGGCCTGCAATTCGCGCGCGATCTGCACGCCTGAAGCCGAGGCGCCAACGACCAGGACACCGCCGTCAGGCAGATCGGCGGGCCGCTTGTAGCGGTCGGGCGTCGTCTGCACGAGGCGCGTTGGCAGGGCGCTGGCCAAGGCCGGCACAACGGGCTGCGCGCAACCACCGCTCGCGACGACCAGCATGCGACATCGCACCGGTCCGCGGCTTGTCTGCAGCGAGAAGCCGGCGTCCCGACGCGCGACCGCCTCGACCGTCACCCCCGTCTCCAAGGGTGCCGCGATCAGCTGGGCATAGCGGTCGAACCGCTCGAGAAGCTCGGAGACGGCCATGAAACCATGGGGGTTCGGGCCCCAGTAGGGCGCGGACGGCAGCCCGTTGGCCCAATTGGGCGTCAGCAGGCGCAGACTGTCCCAGCGGGCCGTGCGCCACGCATGGCCGATGCTGCCCTTCTCGAGCACCAGATGATCGATGTTGCGGGCGCTCAGCTCGCGGCTCATGGAAAGCCCGGCCTGGCCCGCCCCAATGACAACAGTCGTCACATCGCGCACAGACACGGCGCGTCTCCTTCAGGCTCAGGCGCGCGGGGGCACGCCGTGGTGTTGGGTTCGGGTGGTTGGATCGCGGACCAGGGGCCCGCGATCCGTGCCGTCAGTCGACGTCGCTCCAGGGCGGCTTGGACAGCGCGTTATCCACGTCCTCTCGCGTCAGGCCGATATCGCGCAACAACCGATCCTCCATCCGCAAGAGCCGGTGGAAATCCCGCCGGTTGGCGTGCCATTCGGCATAGGCCGTTACGACGCGGTGGAGCCAGGCGAGCGCGCCATGGGCGAGAGCGCCCGCCCCTCCCAGCCTCGGCGCCGCGGCGGCAAACCGCTGCGGGGTGGTGATGCTAGGCATCTCTTTTTTCTCCTTCAGGGGCGTCCGACGACACCGAGACGTGGACGGCCGTGGGGTTGGTGATGATGTCGAAGACGGCCGAGCGCTTTTGGGACTGGGCCACGAGGGCCGCGATCTCATCGCGGGTCGCATCGGCCTCGATGTCGAAGCGGACCCGGATGCCGCTGAAGCCGTTCCGGACATCGGCGTCGATGCCCATGATCCCGGCCAGATCCATGTCGCCTTCCAGGATCGCGGCAACCTTGCGGAGCTGGATCCCGCGGTTCTCGGCAACCGTGGCGACGCCGGCGGCCAGGCAGCTCGCAAGCCCCGTCAGCACGATCTCCACCGGGGTTGCACCGGCATCGGTTGCCGCGAAATGCTCGGGGTGATCGGCCTCGATGGTATGCGTGCGGTTGCGCGTCTGCTCTTCGCCGAGGCCATAGAAGCCGCCCATGGTCGAGCGGCTGTGGGTGCCGTCGACCCATGCGCTGGACACGCGCCAGGTGAACTGGCCCGCTTCCGGCGTTGCGGTCAGGGCCTCGCGGGCATCCAAAAGGGCCTGCAGATCGACACCGTTGGCACGCGGGGCGGTGGTGGTTTCAGTCGTCATCGTCATCTCCTCGTCTTTCGAGTGGTGAGGCAGCTGCCGCTCGGGCAAACCGCCGGGGAACGGGGTTTTGGGCACAGCGGGACCGTGACGGCGGCCGGGGGGACCGCCGCGAGGGGCCTCTCGCGGAACCGTTTGGCTGTGTTGTCGAAGCCGCCGGACGGCGGCCGGGTTAGATGCGCGTCATCGCGCGTTCACTCCTCGCGCCTCGCGCTGGGGACCCGGCCTCTCGCGGGATCTGTTGTTGCGATGCGGCGGTCATCTGTGGCGCTCCTCTCCTTGGGACGCGGCTGAGATACGCAGTGCGGCGGGCTTCGCGAATGACGCGACCGCCGGGAGACTTGACCGAACCGCCGGTATTGCCGCGGCTGCGCTTAGTCCCGTCTCTCCGCGCCCTTCCTTGGAGCAGAGGACTAGCTTTGGCAGGGCGCAGGCGTCAGAACCGCCTCACCCCGAAACGATCCATTTGTGCCATCATCTGAGGCCGCCTGATGCCAAGCCACCACCCCGTCGACGCGCAGATCCTGGCGCTGCCCGAGACCGCGGCCTCGGCGCTCTACGGCATGTTCGACGTGCTGCGGACCACGGGCTGTGGCTGGCGCGAGATCTCGGGGAGCGAGCGCGGGCCCGATCGCATCCATCCGCGCATCGTGGCGGCAACGCGGGAGCCCTTCCGCTGTGGTTACGGCATCCTGATCGAGCCTGATCTGGCCATCGGTGCCGACAACGTCCCGGAAGTGCTGGTGATCCCGGATTTCTGGCTCGCGCCCACGGATGCGCTGACCGACCGCTACACGGCGCTCAAAGCCTGGATCGTAGACTGTTGGGCCCAGGGCACGGCGATCTACTCGGCCTGTTCCGGCTCGGTCCTGCTGGCGGCGTCAGGGCTGCTCGACGGGCGGCCGGCGACCTCGCACTGGGCCTATGCCGATCTCTTTCGCGACCAGTTCCCGAAGGTCT
>JBCCLX010000299.1:0-5917 GCA_039026635.1 Pseudomonadota bacterium | reverse complement strand
GCGCGATCAGGAGAGGTCGAGATGGACGATTTCAGCGACGGTGCCGCCACCTTCGGGGACCGCGTGGCGCTTGCGCGTGAGGCGCAAGGGTTGAGCCAGGAGCAACTCGCGCGCCATCTGGGCCTGCGCGTCGATACCGTGCGCAATTGGGAGGCCGACCGCGCCGAGCCGCGCGCCAACCGCCTGCAGATGCTCGCGGGATTTCTCAACGTCAGCATGGTTTGGCTGATGACGGGCGAGGGCGAGGGCGGGCCGGCCTTTGAGGGCGGCGAGATGAGCGATACCGGCGATATCGGCGGGATCCTGGCCGAGATGGCAGCACTCAGGCTCAAGCAGATGCGGATCGCGGAGCAGATCGGCCGGCTCGAAAAGCGGCTGCGCCTGCTGAGCACCGCCGGCTGAACCGAGCCCCCCGACCTTAGGCGCCCCCCTCTGGGGCGCCGCGTCGGCGTCGCGCCTGCCTTGGGCTGGCGATTGGCGCGCGGGCGTGGCACCACCGCTCAGACGGAGCGGGAGGGCGGCGCATGCAGGTCCGGGTCGGTGTGGATCTCGGCGGCACCAAGATCGAAGCGGTGGCGCTTGGCCCTGGTGATACGGTCCTGGCCCGTCAGCGCACCGCGACGCCCCGCGACGACTATGACGCCACCGTCGCCGCCATCGCTGGGCTCGTCCTTGAGGTCGAGTCCGTGGCGGGCATCACGGCACCCGCGGTCGGGATGGGGATCCCCGGGGCGCTCTCGGCCGTCACGGGGCTCGTGCGCAATGCCAACACTACGATCCTGATCGGCCGTCCTCTGGACCGCGATGTGGCCACGGCCCTGGGGCGCCCCGTGCGTGTTGATAACGACGCGAATTGTTTCGCCTTGGCCGAGGCGCGGGCCGGGGCGGCCCAGGGCTACCGCGTCGTCGCGGGGCTGATCCTCGGCACAGGATGCGGTAGCGGCATCGTCGTCGACGGCCGAGCGCTGACGGGGGCCAACCGCATCGCCGGGGAATGGGGGCATACGCCGCTACCCCGTCCCACGCCCGAGGAGACACCTGGCCCGCTCTGCTTCTGTGGCCGCCGCGGCTGCCTTGAGCTTTGGCTCTCGGGCAGTGGGATGGAGCGCGATCATGCGGCGGTGACCAGGACCCCGCCCATCGCTGCACCCGAGATTGCCGCGCGCGCTGCAGCCGGCGATCCGGACGCCGCCGCCACCATCGAGCGCCATCTCGACCGGCTGGGCCGCGGGCTCTCGCTGATCGTCAACATCCTGGATCCGGATGCGATCGTGATCGGTGGGGGGCTCTCGAACCTCGATCACCTTTATACGCGGCTGGCCGATGCGACGCGCCCCCATGTCTTTTCCGACAGCTTCGAGACCCCCATCCTGAAAAACGCGCTGGGCGACAGCGCCGGGGTGATCGGGGCGGCCTGGCTGTGGTCGGAAGCGGAGCTGGCGGGTATAGCTGACGGATCGGAACGGAGGGAGCCATGACCGACGAGACCCGTGCGCCCGAGGACCGCATCACGCGCCTCAAGCGGCTGCGCATCCGCAGTTGGCGTCGCGGCATTCGGGAGATGGACATGCTGCTCGGCCCCTTCGCCGACGGCCCGCTCGCCGAGCTCGATGAGGGCGATCTGGCAGCCTATGAAGACCTGCTCGAGGAGAACGATCAGGAGCTCTATGCCTGGATGAGCGGGCGGACCGAGCCGAGCCTGCCTCATGCGGCCCTCGTCGCGCGCATTCGCGCCTGGCACGGGATCGCCTGACGCCCTGCTTGCAAGCGCCCCGGCGCCCATGCCACCCCTCGGGCAAAGCAAAACGGGAGGGGACAATGCGCATCGGTTTCATCGGGCTCGGCAACATGGGCCTGCCCATGGCGCGCAATCTGGCGGCGGCGGGCCATGCGGTCACCGGTTTCGATCTGTCGGAGGAGGCGCTGGCGGGCCTTGAAGCCGCAGGTGGCACTCGGGCCAGCACGGCTGCTGAGGCCGTGAGCGGTGCTGAGGCGGTGGTCACCGCGCTGCCGGCCGCGCGCCATGTGGAGGCGGTGTACCTCGGCGAGGCCGGCATTCTCGCCGCCGCCCCCGCTGGCACCGTCTTTATCGATACCTCCACCATCGATGTCGAAACCGCCCGGCGCGTGGCCGCATCGGCCGGGGAGGCCGGGCAGATGATGGTCGACAGCCCGATGTCGGGCGGGGTCGGCGGGGCGCAGGCGGGCACCCTCACCTTCATGGTCGGCGGCTCGGAGGCGGCCTTTGTGGCCGCGCGCCCCGTCCTCGAGGTAATGGGCCAGAACATTTTCCACGCCGGTGAGGCCGGCGCCGGGGCTGCCGCCAAGATCTGCAACAACATGATGCTGGCGATCCAGATGATCGCGGTCTCCGAGGGCTTCAATCTGGCCGAGCGACTCGGGCTGGCCCCGGAGAAGCTCTATGAGATTTCCTCGACCGCGACGGCCCGCTGCTGGTCGCTGAATGACTACTGCCCGGCACCGGGCCCTCAGCCGAAGGCGCCGTCCAACCGCGATTATCAGCCGGGCTTTGCGGCTGCGCTCATGCTCAAGGACCTGCGGATCGCCATGGATGCGGCCACAGCCGCCGGCGCTCATGTGCCCATGGGAGCACAGGCGACACAGACGTACACCCTAATGTCGTTAGCAGGAATGGCAGATAAAGACTTTTCAGCGGTCATCCAGCTTCTGCGCGGGGAGCGTTAACTGTTTGTATCCAAAGAAGAATCCCCTTTGAAAACCCGTTCCGGGCGAATTTGAGGGGATCCCCACAAGCTTTACGCTTTTTTCGTAACTTCCGCACAGCCTCGCAAATGTCTTGTTTTGCAGCCTGCGTGGGAGGTGACGATGAAGTTCGATACAAACACAACAGGGCCCTTCGGTGGGCATGACGGCCTTCCTCGGCACGGTGGTATCGATAGTGGGATGACGGCGCCGATCAGCGCCCTGGGCATCGCCGATGGTGAGGCCGAGCAGGCCCTGTCTGTCGGGGCCTATGTGGAGATGCTGGGCGTGGTCGAGCGGCTGCATCGTGAGCTGATCGACTTGGTGAAATGTGCGCTCGAAGCTGCGGGGCGGAGTGATCCTTCCCCGGTTCAGGCTCTCATGCTCTTCCATCTCAGTGAGCGGGAGATGACGGCGAGCGAGCTGGGCTCGCGCGGGCTCTACCAGGGCTCGAATGTCTCCTACAATCTGCGCAAGCTAGTCGATGGCGGCTATGTCGAGCATCGGCGCTGTGAGATCGACGGCCGGGCTGTACGCCTGCGCCCGACGGAGACGGGGCGCGAAGTGCAAGCCATCCTCACCGCGCTTTTCAAGAACCAGGCTCAGGCGCTTGAGCATGCTGCAAATGTCCGCGGTCTCGACGGCGGTCTCCTGCTGCCGACGCTGCGTCTGATGCGTGAGGCACGGCGGGATGCAGCGCCGCTGCCGATGTGAGGCACCGCTCCCGGGGCAGGGGTCGTCGAACCCTTCCCTTGCAGGTTGAGCGCCGCTCAGCGCTCAACCGCCGGGGTGTTCTCGGTGCGGGAAACGCGTGTTTCTCAGCAGAACCGCGATTGAATTGTGCTAAGTCGTCAGCTAACGGTAGAATAATCAGGTAGAGGGCCGTTAAGGTCTCATCGCGAGACGAGCAGGGGCAGCCCGAATGGAGCTTCGGGGTTTCGATAGCTACGAGATCAGCCTGGGCGATGAGCTCAGAGGAGAACGCGCGTGTCGCGGTTGGTCTTTGCGCGATGCCGCTCGTGAACTCTGCATAAAGCCCGCCTTTATCGAAGCAATTGAGAACGGGGACGCGACGGCTTTCCCCAATCGCAGCGTCGTGCCGGGCTATGTGCGCTCCTACGCCCGCCATCTCGATCTGGATGCGGACGACATCTACCGTCGGTTCTGTGACGAATCGGGCTTCGAATCGTCCCTCGCCACCTACGGCATGTCGGGCGCCGCCGCCGAAGGGGACACCCTCGCCGGTCGCATGAGCGGCGCGGTCGCCGCTGACTTCACCGCCTCCCGTTTCGCCGTAAAGCCCGCCCCACGCCGGATTGGGGCCGCCATCTCGCTCGGCGGGATCGTCTCCGTGGCCGCACTCTCCGCCCTGATCGCCGGGCTCGGCTATGGCGGCTATGCCGTCCTGCAGGATATTCAGCGCGTCGGCGTCGCCCCGCTACCCGAAGCGCCTGCCGTCGTTGCAGATGCGCCGACGATCCCTGAGCCCGGACTGGCGCCCTTCACGCAACCGACGACAAGCGCGGCGCGCCCCGATGCGAGCGCCTATGAGCGAGACGGCGTCATGCTGGCCTTCGCCCCGCCCGAAGCGCTGGCCACCCCGGCGCCTGCGCGCCGTGACGGCCCCATCTCTGCCATCGACCCCAACACCGCCGGGCTGATCGCCGCAAACTACGAACCGGCCCGCGAGATCGCGGCGGGCGAAAGCGCTGAACAGGCCGTCGCAGCCCGGGCACGCTTGGCGAGCCTCCGAGCCGGCGATGCGGCCCCTGAGGCCGCGATGTTGAGAGCGCGCGTGGCGCTCACGACCGGCGCCACCGCCGATCTTGAAGGCGCTGAGCAGGCAGAAGTCACACCCGCTGCGCCCTTTGACGCCGCCACCGCCCGCATTGCCATCCTGGCCACCGATCGCGCCTGGATCCGCGTGCGCATGGAAGGGGGCGCCGTGCTTTATGAGGGCATCTTGAAGGCGGGCGAACGCTACGACCTGCCGGAAGGGGCGTCGGGCGCCGTCCTGAAGGCCGGCAATGCCGGGGGGATCGTGCTCGCCCTCGATGAACGCCGCTACGGCCCGATCGGCACCAGCGGCCAAGTCGTGCGCCGGATCGTCCTTGATGGCAGCGTGATCGCCGCCAGCTACGATGCCGCCCAATCGCCAGATGCAGAGGGTAACGGCGGCCCCGGTGGAGAGATCACAAGCATCGAGGCCAGGTTGGACTAAGGCGCTCCAGAACGATCACGCGCGCTGGCTAAAAGGGCTAACGTGAGGGGCTTGCACATCATGTCGCACGCAGCCTGCCGTGGAATGGTCTTTCTGCTGCCGTACGCCTCCCCTCTCGACGACACGCCAACAGAGAACTAGGTTGCGCACGCGAGCGGGCGGGATGGTGATGGCCCAGATTCAGCTCGCGCATCGCCGGTAGCGACAAGGAACTTCGACATGAGCCTCAATCACGTCCGTCCCTGGCGCAACATCTACCGTCGCGAGAGCCGGAAGATCCGGGTCGGGACCGTCGAGGTTGGCGGCGATGCCCCGATCTCGGTCCAGACCATGACGAATACGCTCACGACCGATGTGGACGCGACCGTGCGCCAGGTGCAGGCCTGTGCCGAGGCGGGTGCCGATATCGTGCGCATCTCGGTGCCGGATGTGGAGAGCTCGACGGCGCTGAAGCAGATCATCCCGCAGGTGGACGTGCCGATCGTGGCCGATATCCACTTCCACTATAAGCGCGGCATCGAGGCGGCCGAAGCGGGTGCTGCTTGCCTGCGCATCAACCCGGGCAACATCGGCGACGACACGCGCGTGAAAGAGGTCATTAAGGCCGCGCGCGACAACGGCTGCTCGATCCGCATCGGCGTGAATGCGGGCAGCCTGGAGCGCGATCTCTTGGAAAAGTATGGCGAGCCCTGCCCGGACGCGATGGTCGAGAGCGGGCTCGACCACATCAAGATCCTGCAGGACAACGACTTCCACGAGTTCAAGATCAGCTGCAAAGCCTCGGACGTGTTCATGGCCGCTGCCGCTTATCAGCAGCTGGCCGAACAGACGGATGCGCCGATCCACCTTGGCATCACTGAGGCCGGCGGCTTGATGAGCGGGACGATCAAATCTTCGATCGGGCTTGGGAACCTCCTTTGGATGGGGATCGGGGACACGATCCGCGTCTCCCTCAGGCCATCGGCGTCTGTC
>JBCCLX010000298.1:0-5934 GCA_039026635.1 Pseudomonadota bacterium | reverse complement strand
TGCTAGGGCTCATCACTTGAGGATCTTGGCTCGGGGTTCAGACGAGAGCAGTCGCTCCATCACGGCGAGCTGCCCGTTTCGGCTGACAAGGCTGCTCATCTCCCCTCTCCTTTTGGCGCGCCTGCGGGTCCCATGATCCGCCTCGCTGGAAGATCGCTACTCAGGGAGCGCGTTCAACCAGTTTACTTTCGGTAACCTGCTGAAAACGCATGGGAACTGGAGAAGGTCTGCGAGCGCGACGCCGAGCCGTTCCAGACGCCTTCCGGTTGGGCGCGTCTCGCTCGGGCGCAGAATTCAGTCGCCCCTGCCGGGATCGGTCGGTAAGCCTTAGGGGGTTGGAGACAGCCTTTTGGAGCCGCCATGACCCGCCTTCCAGCCGCCACTGCCCTGCGCGTCTCCACCGCAGCACCCCTCTGCGCTGGGCAGGCGCCGCGGCTCGATCGCTGCGGGATGGCCGGGCCCAGCGTGGCGGGCGTTGACCAGGCGGGTGAGGCTTCCATGCTGGGGATTTGCGGCAGTCTCTGAGGCGGCCTGTGCGAGGACGATGAAGGAGACGGCCGATCACTCCGGTGCTTTTGCGCCCGCCGCAGCCGTGGCGCTCGACGGGGTGCGCTTTGCCTGGCCTCAACGCCGGCAGGGCGCGCGCTTCTCGATCGCGATCGACCGGCTCGTCATCGCGCCCGGAGAACGCGTTTTCCTCGAAGGGCCGAGCGGGTCGGGCAAATCGACCCTGCTCTCGCTTCTCTGCGGCATTCTGAGCCCCGACAGCGGGCAGATCGAGGTGTGCGGCGCCCCCTTCTCGGCCCTGGCGGGCGGCAGGCGCGACCGGCTGCGGGCAGAACGCTTCGGCATCATCTTTCAGATGTTCAATCTGCTGCCCTATGCCTCACCGCTCGACAACGTGATGCTGCCGCTCACTTTCGCGCCGGCGCGCGCCGCCCGGGTGGGTCGCGACCGTGAGGGCGCAGCGCGACGGTTGATGACCGATCTCGGCTTGGCCCGGGAGGTGGTTGAGGCGCCCCGAGCGAGCAGCCTCTCGGTCGGCCAGCAGCAGCGGGTGGCCGTCGCTCGTGCGCTGATCGGCGCCCCCGATATCGTGGTTGCCGACGAGCCGACCTCCGCACTCGATGCCGGGGCCCAGGAGGCTTTCCTGGCGCTCCTCTTCGACCAGGTGGCCGAAGCCGGCGCCACGCTCCTGATGGTCAGCCATGATGCAGCCCTTGGCGCGCGCTTCGACAGGCGCCTGGCGCTCACCGATATGGCCCGCGTCTCGCGCGAGGGGGCCGCATGATCCTCCTTCGCCTTGCCCTGCGCTCCCTCGCGAACCGGTGGATGACCGTCGCGCTCACGGTCTTTGCCACAGCCCTCTCCGTTGCCCTCTTCCTCGGCGTCGAGAAAACGCGCAGCGGCGCACGCGCCAGCTTCGCGGACACGGTCTCGGGCGTCGACCTCATCGTCGGGGCCCGCTCGGGCTCGGTGCAGCTCCTGCTCTACTCGGTCTTCCGCATCGGCAGCGCGACCAACACGGTCAGTTGGCAGAGCTATCAGGACATCGCCGCCATGGAGGGCGTCGCCTGGAGCGTGCCGCTGACCCTCGGCGACAGTCACCGCGGTTTTCGCGTGCTCGGCACCACGAAGGCGTATTTCGACCGCTACAAGTATCGGGGCGGCCGATCCCTCAGGCTCGCTGCCGGCGAGCGTTTCGAGGATGTCTTCGACGCGGTGCTCGGCGCCGATGTCGCCGCCACGCTCGGCTACACGCTCGGCCAGGAGATCGTCGTCGCCCACGGCCTCGCTTCCTTCGCCCTGCATGAGGACAGGCCGTTTCGCGTCTCCGGGATCCTCGAGAAGACGGGCACGCCCGTGGATCGCACCGTGCACATCGGCCTCAAGGGCTATGAGGCGATCCATCTCGGCTGGCAGAGCGGTGCCCGCATGCCCGGCTTCAGCGTCAGTGCCGAGGCGGTGCGCTCCATGGATCTGACGCCCAAGACGGTCACGGCGGCCCTGGTCGGCATCGAGTCCCGACTTGCGATCCTGCGTCTCCAGCGTGCGATCAACACCTATCCGGAGGAGCCGCTGCTCGCCATCCTGCCCGGCGTGGCGCTGCAGGAGCTTTGGGGGCTCGTCGGCGTTGCCGAGACGGCGCTGGCCGGTGTCAGCCTCATGGTCGTCGCCACAGCGCTCCTCGGCATGGCCGCGATGATCATGGCGGGGCTGAACGAGCGACGCCGTGAGATGGCGATCCTACGCGCCGTGGGCGCAAGGCCTCGCGTGATCATCGCCATGCTCGTGCTGGAGGCGGCACTGATCAGTATCGCCGGCGCGCTCTGCGGCCTCGCCCTCCTCTACGTGGGGCTGTTGGTCATGCAGCCTTGGCTCGATGCGACCTACGGCCTCTTCATCGCGATCACGCCGCCGGGCCCAGAGGAACTTGCGATCCTCAGCGCGATTGTAGGGGCGGGGACGCTGGTCGGTTTGTTCCCGGCCCTGCGCGCCTATCGCCTGTCGCTCGCAGACGGTATGACTGTCTCGACCTAGTGGCGAGGGAGCGGAAGGGAGACAGGCGATGGCGGTTCAGCCGATCACCCGGCGCGGCCTCGTCTTCGGCACGGGCGCAATGATGGCAACGGCTGCCGCGCCCGCCGCGCGGAGCGGGCAGACCATCGATCTCACTTGGGGCGATCTGATCCCCGGTGGCCCCGACCATCTCACCGACACGATCCGCGATCTCATCGGCTACCACACGGCGTCCTTCCTGCAGCTGCTGCCCACCGAGGTCGATCGCACGGTCGTGGAGGACTACAACGGCCAGCAGGTGCGCCTGCCCGGCTACATGGTGCCCCTCGATTTCCTGAGCACCGGAGTCACCGAGTTTCTGCTCGTGCCCTATGTGGGCGCCTGCATCCATGTGCCCCCGCCCCCACCCAATCAGATCGCGATGGTCCGCGCCGAGACGCCCTATGAGACCAGCCGCTATTTCGAGGCGGTCACGGTGGCGGGGCGCATGCAGACCGAGCATCTGTCCATGGATCTCGCAGAGGTCGGCTACACGATCGGTGAGGCCGACGTAGAGCCCTACGGCTGGCGCTAACGGAGCCCCCCGAGAAAGGACGTCAGGTTCGGGCCCAGGGCATCTGAGAGGTACCCGCCCTCCTGGACGAGCAGCAGCGGCAGGTCGAGCGAGGCAATCGCCGCGGCGATCCGCCCAAAGCCCGACGTCGTGACGGCGAGCCCCTGAAACGGGTCATCCTCATGGGCGTCGAGCCCGAGCGCCACGACGATCAAATCCGCGCCGAAGACCCGCACCCGCTCGAGCGCCGTGTGCAGAGCCGCGAGGAACCCGTCATCCCCCGTCCCACGCGGCAGGGGCAGGTTGAGGTTGGCGCCGCGCCCCTCCCCCTCGCCCCGCTCCTGCGCATGGCCCCAGAAGAACGGATAGAACCCGTCCGGATCGGCATGGAGCGAGACGGTGAGCACATCGCCGCGGGCATAGAAGATGCCCTGTGTGCCGTTGCCATGATGCACATCGACGTCCAGCACCGCGGGGCGCCGCCCGGCCGCCAGCAGACGCTGTGCCGCAATCGCCGCGTTGTTGAGAAAGCAGAACCCACCGGCGAGATCGGCGTAGGCGTGATGCCCCGGCGGGCGCGCGAGGGCATAGACCGCGCTCTCCCCCGCAAGCAGCGCCTCGGCCGCCGTCAAAGCCGACTGGGCCGACCAATAGGCGGCCTCCCAGGTCCACGCCGCAATCGGGCAGGCGGTGTCGGCCTGGTGATAGCCCGCCTGGCCCACGGGAGAGCTCGGATAAGACACATCGCGCCGATCGGGATGAATGTTGGGGATCACTTCCGGCGCGGCACCGGGCAGCTGCGACCAACGCTCATGGATCGTGCGCAGGAACACGAGATACTCGGCACTGTGCACCGCCGCGAGCGGCGCCATGCCATGATCGGATGGCGCCTCGAACACGCAGCCGGCGGCCTCGGCCCCGGCGGTCAATCGCGTGATCCGTTCCGGGGCCTCCGGGCTCGGGCGCCGCACGCCTTGAGCCATAAAATGCTGCGGATCATGGTGCCACTGGCGGGCATCGAAAACTGCTCTCATCGGGTTCTCTGCGGGTCCTCTGCGGCGTGGGATGCGATGATTCCATGCATCCGCTCTTCTATGCCAGCCTAGCAAGCGCAGCGACGCATGGGGGCAGCGCGGCGCCTAAACTCAACATCTAGTAGTTGGTCGATCTCTCAACACGAGGGTTGGCGAGTCACCCAAAATTCGCTTACCGTGAGACTCAGAGCCCTAAAGTCAAAAAAACCGGGGCCGAGCAGTCGAGCAGGTACAACCGTGCGGACATTGAGCGCGCAGGCAGCCGCCGTGGCGGCGACTACGGCCGCGACCCCTCTTCAAGTGCGGGGACGGTTCTTCACGGCCGTGGCTCTGCAGATCGCTGGCCCGACAGACGACGCCTTCTACGAGGCGCTCGATGCCCGGATTGCGCAATCTCCCCAATTCTTCGCCGATGCGCCGATCGCCATCGATCTCGCCGAAGCGGAGGGCCTCGACGAGGCCGAAGCTTTCGCGGGCCTCCTCGCCGCGCTGCGCAGCCGGGGGCTGACACCGATCGGCGTGCAGCACCCGAGCCCGGCACAGGCGGCCATCGCGGCAGAGGCGGGCCTGATCGTGCTGCAAGGCGGACGCGATGCCCCGGCCGAACGGCGCGAGCCCCAAAGACCCGTGGCCGTCCCGGCGCCGGCAGCGGCACCCGAACCGGCCCCCACCCTCGTCATCACAGAGCCCGTCCGTTCCGGCCAATGCATCGTCGCCGAACGCAGCGACCTGGTCGTCGTCGCCCCGGTCAGCTCAGGCGCGGAGCTGATCGCCCATGGGAGCATCCACGTCTATGGCCGGCTCCGTGGTCGCGCGCTCGCCGGTGTCCATGGCGACCGGACGGCGCGGATCTTCTGCCAGCGCCTCGACGCCGATCTCATCGCCGTCGCCGGGCTCTACCGCACCAATGAAGCCCTGGTTGACGCGGGCCTGGCCGGCCGCCGTGTCCAGGCCTTTCTGCGCGACGACACGCTCTGCATCGAACAACTCAGATAACCGCAACACGAGGACAGGAGACACTCATGGCAAAGATCATCGTCGTGACGTCCGGCAAAGGAGGGGTCGGCAAGACCACCTCGACCGCCGCCATCGGGGCGGGCCTCGCGATGCGCGGCCACAAGACCTGCGTGATCGATTTCGACGTGGGCCTGCGCAATCTTGACGTCATCATGGGGTGTGAGCGTCGCGTCGTGTTCGACTTCATCAATGTGATCCAGGGCGAGGCGAAGCTGCGCCAGGCGCTGATCACAGATCGCCGGCTGGAGAACCTCAGCGTGCTGGCCGCAAGCCAAACCCGCGACAAGGACGCGCTGACCCAGGACGGGGTGGAGCGTGTGCTGAACGAGCTTGGGGACCTCTTCGACTATGTGATCTGCGACAGCCCCGCCGGGATCGAGCGCGGCGCCCATCTGGCGATGTACTTCGCCGATGAAGCCATCGTCGTTACCAACCCCGAGGTTTCCTCCGTGCGCGATAGCGACCGCGTCCTGGGGCTGCTCAGCAGCAAGACGCGCAAGGCGGAGAAAGGCGAGGGCGGCGTGCCCGCGCAGCTCCTCCTCACCCGCTATGACGAAGCGCGCGTCGCTCGCGGCGAGATGATGCGCATCGAGGATGTGGAAGAGATCCTCTCCATCCCGCTCCTTGGCATCATTCCGGAAAGCCCAGCCGTTCTGCGCGCCTCGAATGTCGGCACGCCCGTGGTCTTCGAAGAGAAATCCAATGCAGGCCGCGCCTATGGCGATGCGGTGACGCGGCTCGTCGGCGAACAGCTCGAGATGCGGATCCAGCCGGCCGAGCGCGTGGGTCTCTTCTCCCGTCTCCTGGGGA
>JBCCLX010000297.1:0-5956 GCA_039026635.1 Pseudomonadota bacterium | reverse complement strand
TGCCGCCATCACCATCGCCGGCTCGGTGCTGGGTTTCACGCTAGCCATCGGTCTCGCCGTTACGCGGCACGAGCGGGTGCCGGTGCTGCGCTGGATCTCGGCGGCCTATGTCGATTTCGTGCGGAACACGCCGCTGGTGGTACAGGTGTTCTTCGTGGCCTTCGGGCTGCCGCAGCTGCTCGGCTATGTTTGGCCCTTCTGGGCCCATGCTGTGCTGGCGCTGTCCCTCAACTTCTCGGCCTATTTTGCCGAGATCCTGCGGGCGGGCTTTATCGCGGCCGAGGGGGGGCAGCGCGAGGCCGCTGAGACGCTCGGCATGTCGCGCGTTGCGGTCGTGCGCAAGGTGATGATCCCGCAGGCGATCGCCAGCACCGCGCCCTCCCTGAACGCGCAATTCGTGTTCCTGTTCCTGACGACGGGCATCATCAGCGAGATCAGCGTCAAAGACCTGACCTATGCGGGGCTCTTCATCGACAGCCGGTCCTTCCGCACGTTCGAAGTCTTCATCACACTGACGGCGCTCTACATCCTGCTCGCGCTCGTCTTCAAGGCAGCGCTGACCTGGGCCGAGCATCGCCAGTTCCGCTGGAAGTTCGTGCGATGAGAGAGCTCTTCACGGACCTCCTGGGTAAGCCCGAGGGGATTATCCTGTTCCAGCTGGTCGAGGCGAGCCAGTACACGCTCTATCTCTCGCTGATCGCCTTCACTGGCGGCGGCGCGATCGGGGCGGTGGTGACGTTCCTGCGGCTCGTGCCATCGCGCGGCGTGCGGCTGGCGGCGGGTGCTTATGTCTGGCTCTTCCAGTCGACGCCGCTCCTGATGCTGCTGTTCCTGTCGGGTCTTGGGGTGCCGCGGCTTTTCGGGATCGATGTGAACCCCTGGATGGCGGCCGTCGTCTCGTTGACGCTGCACGCTTCAGCCTTCATGGCCGATGTCTGGCGCGGCGCGCTCGAGAGTGTGCCCAAGGCGCAGACAGAGGGGGCCCGGGCACTTGGCCTGGGTTATGCGGCGACGCTGCGCCTCGTGATCCTGCCCCAGGCGCTGCGGGTCGCGACGGCGCCGACGGTCAGCTTCATGGTGCAGATCATCAAAGGCACCTCGCTCGCCTATATCATCGGCTTTCACGACCTGATGGCGATTGGCAAGCGCTGGGCGAACGCGACGGTGCCCGGCTCGGAGCCCTTCATCATCTTCCCGCTGATGGCGGTGATCTACTTCGCACTCTGCTACCCGCTAACGCTCTGGTCGCGCCACCTCGAAGCGCGCTTCGGCACGACCGCCAAGGGCGCCAAGGCCAAGGTGACCATGGCCTAACCCAGCGCACCCCCCATGCGACAAGACCCTGACAAAGGAGACCACCATGAAGAAGCTCATCGCCACCTTGGCACTGGCCGTCAGCCTGCCCCTTGCGACACCCGCGATGGCGGATCTATCGGCTATCCTGGAAGCAGGCGTCGTCAAGATCGGTGTACCGGAGAGCTTCCCGCCCTTCGGCTCGCTCAACGACGAGGGCGAACATGTCGGCTATGACGTCGACGTCGCCAAGCTGGTCGCCGAGGACCTCGGCGTCGAGGTTGAGATCGTGCCGATCGTCTCGAAGCAGCGCATCCCGTTTCTTGAGACCGGGCGCCTGGATCTGGTGATCTCGACCCTGGGTGCGAACCCCGAGCGCGCGAAGTCGATCTGGTTCTCGGCGGCCTATGCCCCGTTCTACACGGGTCTCTTCGCCCCCTCGACGATCGAGGTGGCCTCCATCGAGGATCTTTCGGGCGTCAAGGTCGGGCTGACCGGCGGCACGATCGAGGACATTCAGCTGACCGAGGCCGCACCCGAGGGCACAGAAATCGTGCGCTTTGGCGATAATGCCGCGACGCAGGCCGCCTATGTGGCAGGCCAGGTGGATGCGATCGTCACCAGCAACGTGGTCGCTGCCGCGCTGGCCGAAGCGAACCCAGATCTCGACCTGCAGACCAAGTATATCTCGAAAGAAGGCGCCTCGTTCATCGGCGTGCGGAAAGGCGAGATCGACCTGCTGCAATGGGTGAACGTCTGGATCATGCATAAGAAGCTGAACGGGACGCTGAACGAGATCTCCCTGGAGTGGCTGGGCCAGCCGCTGCCCGACCTGCCGACCTTCTGAGGCGAGAGAGCGGCGAACCCGGCACTCGGGAGCAACCGCTGATCAAGCGGCGATCAAGGCGCAGGACGGCGGCTTTGCGCCGCCGGGACCGCTTTCGGGACCACCGGCCTCATCCCGTCTCGCCAAGCGCTGGCATCCGAACTGCGTCCTCGGATGTCAGCACAGACGGCAAGACCGGCCCCTCAGCGAGCGTCGGCAAGGGTTGTTCCACCCACGGCGCCCCGACCCGGGTGCTGCGGCCTTTCGCCGGTCTTCGAAGACGGGACCCGCCGTAGGTCGGCTTTCCGCCGACTGCATTACTCGGGCAGCGCGGGTCTGATACTCGCCGTCAGGGTTTCACCGCGGCGGTGACGATGATCTCCACGCGTAGTGCCTCGCGCGCGAGACGGGCCTCACCGCAGGCGCGTGCCGGGGCATGGCCCTCCGGCACCCAGGCATCCCAAACGGCGTTCATCTCGGCAAAGTCGGCCATGTCCGCAAGCCAGATGACGGCCTGAAGAATATGCTCGCGATCCGACCCCGCCTCCGCCAGCAGCGCGTCGATGCGGGCAAGGCAGTCCTGCGTCTGCTCGACAACGCCGTCGCCCGCGCCAACCTGGCCGCAGAGATAGACGGTGCCATTGTGTTTCACGATCTTCGACATCCGCTGGCCGGTGTGCAGGCGTTCGATCATTAGCGCAGTCTCCTTGTCTTTCGGGCGTCAGCGACCTTAAGGGGCCGCGGCGGCGCCCTCTTTCGTGCAGCAGACGGGCGTTGCTCACGACATGACGTAGTTGAGGCCGAGCCGTCCGCCATCGACGTAGATCGTCTCGCCCGTGACATAGCTGGCCTTCGCCGAGCACAGGAATGCAACCACGTCACCGATCTCTCGGGCGCTGCCGGCGCGGCCCAGAGGCGTGCGGGACATGGCCATCTTGAAGGCGGCGGGGTTGGCGTTGACGCCCGCCATCATCTCGGTGTCGATCGAGCCGGGGCCCACTGCATTGACCCGGATGCCCTGCGGCGCGAGGGCGAGGGCGGCCGTTTTGGTGAGCTGCATCACGCCCCCTTTCGAGGCGCAGTAAGCGGGGATCGCCGGGATCGCGACCTGCGCGTTGACCGAGGACATGTTGACGATCGCCCCCTCGATCCCGCGCGCCACCATGGTGCGCGCCGCGCGCTGCATGGCGACGAAGACGCCGCGCAGATTGATGTCGAGCACCCTGTCGAAAGCGGCGAGGTCGTAGCTCAGGAAATCGCCCGGCATCGCGATCCCGGCATTGTTCACGAGCGCCGTGACAGGGCCGACTTCGGCCTCTACCCGGTCGAACATGGCGAGGATCGCGTCGGTGTCGCCCATGTCGCAGATAATCCCTGTGCCGCCTAGCCGATCGGCCGCCTCCCCAACGCTCTCCTTGATGTCGACGAGGACAACCCGGTAGCCATCCTCCGAGAGCGCTTCGGCGCAGGCTAATCCGATGCCCTGGGCGGCGCCCGTGATGAGGGCGATGGGCGTGTCAGTCATAGGTCATTCCTCATAGCCATAGAGTTTCTTGGCATCCTCGCGCGTCACGAAGCCTGCCCCGATGTCACGGGCGACGGCAGCTCGGTCGCGGAACGCGGGATCGCCATAGCCGCCACCGCCCGGCAGGCTGAGCCGCAGGCGCTGACCGTTGCGCACCAGCTGACGGCCCTTTGAGCGGAGCGCCGTGCCATCGGCAAGCGCGACGGCCCCGGGTGCACCGGGTGCACCGCCCTCGCGACCGCGGGCCGCGTTCTCGACGCGGTCGAACATCGCGTTGAAGTAGAAGTCATAGCCCGCCCGCGCTTCGATCTCGATCGTCTGGCCGAGCCCACCGCGCAGCGCCCCTGCCCCGCCGGAGCCCTCCCGCAGGTCCTTTCGCCAGACGGTGATGGGCCCGACGTGCTCCGTCGCTTCCACGCTCATCGTCGAGACGCCCGATGGAAAGGCCGTGGCCGAGAGACCGTCATGGCTCGGTCGCGCGCCAGTGCCGCCCGAATTGAACATCAGGATCTCGCGATTGGGCAGCCTGCTTTCGGGATCGGAGGGACGCGCGGAGATCTGAATGTTCCAGAGAGCGCTCGCCCCCTCGGCCGGCACTCGACCGGGTAGCGCCTGATGCAGCGCGCCGAGGACCACGTCCGGCACAAGATGCCCCATCACATGGCGCACCGAAACCGGCGCGGGCCGGCGCGCCGCGAGGATGCAGCCTTCGGGTGCCGTGATCTGAAAGGGCTCGAGCGAGCCCGTGTTGTTGGGCACCTCCGGCGCGATGGCGCATTTCAGCGCATAGCAGGCGTAGGCGCGGGTGTAGACTTCGGGGCAGTTGACGCCGAAGCGGCTCGCGGCGGAGGTGCCCGCAAAATCCGCCACGATCTGCTCTCCCTCGATCGAGAGGGTGACTGCCATGCGGACCGGTGCATCGTAGCCGTCCACCTGCATGCTCTGGGCATAGGTTCCGGAGGGGAGCTTGGCGATGGCCGCCTGCGTCGCCTTCCGGCTCGTCTCGATCACGAAGTCAGACAGCGCGCTCAGATCGTCGATGCCGAACTCGTCCATCATCGCTTGGAGCCGCCGGTCGCCCGCCTCGTTGCAGGCCGCCAGCGAGTAGAGATCGCCCACGGTCTGGTCCGGGGTGCGCACATTGGCGCGGATCATCTCGATCAGCAGGGGCTGGACCTGCCCGCGTTCGGCAAATTTGGTGATCGGGATCAGGAGGCCCTCTTCAAAGACCTCACCCGCATCCGGCCCGAAGCCACGCCCGCCGATATCGACCACATGCGCCGTGCAGGCGAAGTAGCCGATGTGGCGCTCCTTGCGGAACACAGGGGTGACGACCGTGATGTCATGTAGATGCCCCGTGCCGAGCCAGGGGTCGTTGGTCACGAAGACATCGCCCTCGAAGGTCTGCTGAGGCCCAAACTTCGCGGCGAAATGCGTCACACTCTCGGCCATGGCGTTCACATGGCCCGGCGTGCCGGTGACCGCTTGTGCGATCATGCGGCCCTGCCCGTCGAAGAGCCCCGCCGAAAGATCGCCTGCCTCGCGCACGCTGGTGGAAAAGGCGGTGCGGATAAGCGTGGTTGCCTGCTCCTCGACGACCGCAATCAGCCGGTTCCACATGATCTGATGATCGATCGCAGTCGGCTCAGTCGCCCTCATGCGCGGGCCTCCTTCCGCAAGAGCAGCAGGCTACCATCGCCCTGGCCGATGGCGCGAAAGCCGGAGGTGACGATGGTCGAGGTCTCAGTCTCCACGATGATCGCCGGGCCCTCGACGGTGCGGCCCAGGGTCATCGCAGCACGATCCACCTCGCGTGCCTCGACCTCGCGGCGCAGCGCTGCATCGTAGAACCGGCGATTGCGCCTGCTCTCGGCCGCGCCGTCGCCCCCGCTCCGCTCCACCGGCACCGCCGCAGGCAGCACGGTAGAGACGGTGAGGAGCCAGTTGGTCACCTCGACGGCCAGCCCCTCGATGATGCGGCCGAAGAGGGTGCGGTAGGCGTCCTCGAAACAGGCCAGGATCATCGGCACATCGGCGTCGGCATAGGCCTTGTAGGGCAGGATGACCGGGATCTCCCAGCCCTGCCCTGCATAGCGCATCTGAGCGATGAGCCGGATCTCGGTGTGTGCGTCTTGCGCGCCCTTAGCGACGAAGGCGCGCGCCTCGGCCTCCATCTCTCCTAAGGCCCCGTTGACGACGGCCGGATCGAAGGCGTCGAGCCGCTGGAAGACCCCCCGCGTTGCCTCGAAGCTGAAGGGCGCCTTCAGAAACCCGATCGCCGATCCCACGCCAGCGCCCGGCGGCACGATCAG
>JBCCLX010000296.1:0-5974 GCA_039026635.1 Pseudomonadota bacterium | reverse complement strand
TGTTACCTTTCTCAGTTCCTCTGACCCGACGCTCCACCGCGGTCTTTGCCGGGGAGCGTCGCTGTCCCGCATTTCGGGGTTGCGAGGGTGTGACGGGCGGCACGACGTCTTCATCCCGACGGTTTGCACATTTTTCACCACGGACGCGCTTTCTCGTGTCTGTTCAGTACCCTTAAATGCCTTGTCCCTTTCCCCAGCGGGCCCATCTGCCGAACAGGAGAATTTTTTTGGGATGATGGCCGGTTCTTGCGCGTCTAAGACACGCTTACCGGCAGAAGGGGTCGGTGGGCGAGAGTACTGATGCTAGGTAGACGCCGACGCCGTCATGCTGTCGAGGACGAGATACCAAAGCTCCGGCGATTTGCGCGCATGCTCGCACGCAATGATGCCGAGGCCGATGACTTGGTGCAGGAGGCTCTCCTGCGCGCAATCTCTCGTTTCGACACGTTTCGCGGACAGTCGTCGTTGGGGACATGGCTCTGCCAGATCCTCGTCAACCTGCATCGCTCGCGCCGCCGACAAGACGCTCGGCGCCGTGAGCTCTTGGAGGAGCGAGGCGCCGACGAGGACCGTGTGGCGCCCCGGCAAGAGCACGCCCTGGAACTCGAGCAGACGCTCGATGCCCTCGGCGCGCTCCCCGAGGAGCAGCGTGAGGCCATTACCCTCGTTGCTATCGATGGTGTCGCCTATGCCGAGGCGGCGCAGATCCTCGGGGTCAAGCTTGGAACGCTTATGTCCCGCATCTCGCGGGGCAGAGCGGCGATCCGGGCAGCCATGGAGGGTTCTGCGCGCGACGGCCGGCTGGGTTCAGGCCGTGTGGCGCATCTCAAGGGATGACAAGCCATGACGACCAACGACACGACCATCACCGAAGCCGAGTTTCACGCCTTCTGCGACGGTGAACTCGGCGAAGAGGACGGCGCGCGCGTGGCCGCCGCCATCGAAGCCGATCCCACGCTGCGGGCCCGCATGGCGCGCATGATGGGTGATATTGCGGCGATGCGCCGTGCGGCCGAGCCGTCGGAGCCCGATGCGGCGACCGAAGCGCTCGCCAGCCGGCTGGGCAACGCCGTCGAGAAGCGCGAACGCCAGCAAGAGATGGCACGCCTTGGCATGGGTCTCGCCGCCAGTGTCGCCATGGTGGCCGGCGGCTGGTTTGGCCATGTCGCCTATATGCACAATGACACTGTCGTCGATCGCGAGCGGTCGATGGTGATGGCCGCGCTCGAGAACGACAGCGTGCCGAGCTTTGTCGCCAATGCGGCGGGCGCTCATGAGGTCTTCGCGCCGGACACCTTCCACCCGGTGGAGTTCACGGCCCGCGACGAGGTCGCCATGGCCAACTGGTTCACCGAGCGTCTCGGCGAAGCGGCGATGGTGCCCCATCTTGAGGAACTGGGTTTTAACCTGGTGGGCGGCCGCCTGCTAGCCGGGGCCGACGGTCCGATGGCGCAAGTGATGTATGAGAACGACAACGGCGATCGCGTCAGCCTCGTCTACGGTCGGCAACAGGTGCCGGGGGATGACGAACTCAGGCTCGTCCACGTCGGCAAGACCTACGCGAGCTATTGGCAGGAAGGCGGTTTCGCCTGGGCCGTGCTCGAGGACAGCCCCGGCGCGGATGTGAGCGTGGTCGCCACGCATGTCTCGCGCATGACCAAACCCTGACACGGCTTCAGGGGGATCCGCTGCACAACAAAAAGGGCCGCGCCGGACAAACCGGCGCGGCCCTTTCTCTTTTTGTTGTGATGTGGCCCGACGTCGGACGGCCTCAGATCGCGCCGCGGCGCTCGTCAACGACCGTGCGTGGGGAGAGGGGGGCGCGGGCGCGATAGGCAGCCCGTCCGATCATATGGGCCGCCACCGGCGCCGTCAGCAGCAGGAAGACAAAGGCACCGAGGGCGCGGACCACGGCCCATCCCTCGTCAAACCCGATCGCAGCCCCGATCATGATCAGGCCGACGCCCAGCGTGCCCGCCTTGGTCGACGCATGCATGCGCATGAAGACGTCGGGCATGCGCAAGAGCCCAATGGCCGCGATGACGGCGAAGGCCGACCCCGTCAGCACGGCGATGGCGGCGACCACTTCGCCGAAGGTGGCCTCCATCAGGATCTCACTCATGCCCCGGCCCTTCCCGTGGTGGTGCGCGCGTCGCTGCTTGTCGCGGGTGTGCCCTCGACCGCGTGACAGCGCATGATGAAGCGGGCGAAGGCGAGTGTTGCCAGGAAGCCTGCGATGGCGAGGATCAGCGCAATGTCGAGATAGGCGACCTCGTCAGCGGCAAGCGCCCGCAGCCCTGCAAAGCCCACCGTGAGGACCGAGAGCATATCGATGGCCACCGCCCGGTCGGCCACCGTCGGCCCAAGGATCAGGCGCAGCGTGGTCAGCCCAGCGGCGACCAGCAGGATCCAGCTCGCAACATCGGCGGCAAGGGGCAGAAGCGTCATGACAAGGCCTCCAGGACGGGGGTCTCGAGCGTGCTGGCGATCTCCTCACGCAGCGCCTCCGGCGCGTCGAGAAACATGGCATGGACATAGAGCGTCTCACCATCGGGTGAGAGATCGAGGCTGAGCGTACCCGGTGTGAGTGTGACAAGGCTCGAGACGATCAGGATTTCGGCCTCGCTGCGCGCCCGCAGCGGCACCGCCACGATGCCGGGCCGCGCGTCGGGGCGGAAGCTCAGCACATCGCGCGCGACACGCAGCGAGGAGAGCACCAGCTCGCGCAGGAAGATACCTGCGAGCCGCAGCATACGCGGCACGCGCAGAAAATACCCGTCATCCGGGAAGAGCCCGCGTACGATCCAGAGGGCCGCAAAGCCCAGGAAGTAGCCGATGATCAGACTGGTCAGCGACCAGTCGGCCGCAAGCGCCGCCCAGGCGCCCGCCAGCAGCAGGTTGACGGCAAAGACGTTCACAGCGGCTCTCCCATGACGGCGGTGATGTATGGAGCAGGGTCGGTGAGCCCCAGGGCAGCAGCCTCAGCCGCTTCGATGAAGGGGGTCGGCCAGACGCCCATCAGAATCGAGACCCCCACCAGCACGGCGACCGGCGCGATCAGGAGCGGACGGGCAGCCGCGGGCAAGGCGGTGAGGCTACGCGCCCGGCCCGAGGGATGGGGCGCGAGATAGCCGTTCAGCCAGATCTTGGTCATCGAGTAGAGCGTGAAGAGCCCGACGCCAAGAATGGCGGCGATGGCAAGCCAGGCCTCCTCCTCCGCGCTAGCCTGCACGAGCGTCAGCTTGCCCCAGAAGCCCGAGAAGGGCGGCAGGCCGGCCATGGAGAGCGCGGCGAGAAGGAACAGGACCGAGAGCGCAGGCGAGGCCGCATATAGCCCGCCGGATTTGCCGAGATCAAAGCTGCCCGTCAGCCGCCGCCCAATGCCCGCGATCAAGAACAGGACCGCTTTCACCACGATGTTGTGCACCATGTAGAGAATGGCGCCGGCCAGGGCGAGCGGGGTGGCGAGCGCGAGGCCGAGGGCCATGTAGCCGACCTGGCTGAGGATGTGGAAGGAGAGGATGCGGTGCACCTCCTTCTGCGCCGCCGCCCCGATCACGCCGAGCGCCATGGTCAGGATCGCGATGGGCATCAGGATCGTGCCGAGCGGGATCTCCGGAAAGACCAAAAGCCCCGTGCGCATCATCGCATAGAGCCCCGCCTTGGTCAGGAGCGCGGCAAAGATCGCCGTCACGGCGACGGGCGGCGTGTGATAGGCGGCCGGTAGCCAGAACCAGAGCGGGAACAGCCCCGCCTTCACCGCGAGTGCTCCGAAAAGGAGGAAGGCGGCCGCCCCATGGGCAAGCGGCGCGTCGGCCATGGCCAGCCGCCCGGGCAGGTCCGCCATCGTCAGTGTGCCGGCCAGCGCATGGATCAGGCCGACGGCGGCGAGGAAGAAGATCGTGGCGACGATATTGAGCGCCATGTACTTCACCGCGCCGTCGACCTGCGCCTTGCCCCCGCCGAGCGCCATCAACCCGAAGGACGCGATCAGCATCACCTCGAACCAGACATAGAGGTTGAAGAGATCGCCCGTGAGGAACGCGCCCGTCGCACCCCCGAGGAGCACGAGATAGAGCGCATGCCAGCCCGCGCGGGTGCGCGCACCGTCGATATCGGCTGCGGCATAGACCGCGATGGTCAGGCCCATAAGGCCTGTGACGACCACCATGATGGCGGCGAGCGCATCGGCGACGAGCACGATCCCCACAGGCGCGTCCCAGCCGCCCATGCCCGAGGCGAGGACCCCGCCCTCGAGAACGGCGAAGGCGAGATGGATGGCAGCCATCAGATGCACACCGCTCGTGACAACGCCGATCGCCGCGGGGCGCAGGCCAAGGCGCGGCGCGAGCAGCGCCAAGACGGCCCCTGCGAACGGGATCAGGAGCGGCAGGGCGAGCGTCCAGCTCATGAGCGGGGTCCTCTCGAGGAAAGGGCGGCTTGGGCATCAGGACCCGTGGACGGCGCTGTGCCGGCATTGTCGGCTGTTGGGCGGCGGCTTGCAGTACGGCGCTCGGCCAGCAGCATCACCAAGAGCGCGACGGCGCCCGCGGCGATGACGATGAGCGGGATGACGAGGGCCCAGCTCATGCCGCGCCCTCCGATACGGTCTCGGGCACAGGCGCCGGCGCGGGTTTTGCGGCCGGCAGGGGCTCTGCCGTGCGCATGGCTTCGGGATCCACGGTGTCGAGGCGGCGATGGGCAGCCAGGGCCAGCGCGAGCGCGAAGGCCGCGAAGCCGAAGCCGATCACGATGGCCGTCAGCACCAGGGCCTGCGGCAACGGGTTGGCGACGACGACATCGGGCACATCGGCGCCCGTTGGGATCAGGGGTGCGAACCCCTCGGTCAACCGTCCGCCCACGAAAACCGCGAGATTGGCGGAGGATCCCAGCAACACGATGCCGAAGACCAACCGCAGCATATGGCCCGAGAGCATCATGTAGACACCGGTCCCGGCGAGGACGCCGCAGAGCAGGGCAAGGATCGGTTCCATCAGCGGTTCTCCTTCGGGGCATTGGCCGCGCCATCGCCTTCCGGCCCCTCGTCCTCCTCTTCGAGTGCGAAGACGAGGGCCGTCACCGTGCCGATCACCGTGAGCCAGACGCCCACATCGAAGAGCAGAACAGTCGAGAGCGGCAGGCCCTTGCCCCCGCCATCCGCGCCGAGCAGCAGCCACAGCCCCGTGAAGGGTGCCGAGCCGCCGAGCCCGGCCATCAGGCCTGCGAGAAGCGCGGCGCCGACGCCGATGGCCAGCACCTCAATGGGATCGAGCCGCAGGGCTTGTCGCGCGGTGGCCGTGCCGTGGCTGACGGCGAGCACCGCAAAGGCGGCGGCTGCAATCAGACCCCCGATAAAGCCCCCGCCGGGCTCGTTATGCCCGCGCACCAGCAGGTAAAGCGAGACGACGAGCATGAGCGCGACCAGCACGCGGGCCGCCGCTTTCAGGATGGGAGAGGTCATCGCGTGCTCCTCGCTCGGCCCTGACGGGCGCTTTTGATCAAGGCGAGGGCGGCGACGGCGGCAACGGCCACCACCACGATCTCACCAAAGGTGTCGAGGGCGCGGAAGTCGACGAGGATGACGTTGACGACGTTGCGCCCATAGGCTTCCGGCACGCTGAGCGCGATCATCGCCTCGGCCACGCTGCGGTCGGGCGCGGGCAGGGTCGCGATCAGCACGAGGGTCGTGACCGAGACGCCAGCGATCACCGAGACGACGATATCGCCGGTGCTGTTGTGGCGACGACCGTTCTGCCGATTGCGGATACGCGAGCTGAGATCAGGCAGGCGTGCCATCACAGCGGCAATCAGGACAACGAGCAGAACGTCGGCAAGGAGCTGCGTCATCGCCACATCGGGCGCGCCATAGATCGCGAAGAGCATCGCGAGCCCGGTGCCGACAGCGCCAAGGCCCCCGAGGGCGACCATGCGCCGGGCGGCAACAGCCGTCATCACAGCGCCAACGCCGGCCAGC
>JBCCLX010000295.1:0-5980 GCA_039026635.1 Pseudomonadota bacterium | reverse complement strand
GTGCTACTTAAGCGCGAGGATGAGTCGGGAGAGAACCGTCATGGATGAGCTAGTACTCCCTGCTGCGATTTTGTCCGCGCTTATCGTAGCGGGTTACTTCTTTGTGCAGATGCAGGCGCATCTCTGAGAGGGTCGCGTCCTCTGGACCGTTTTCTGGGTTGAATATCAGGCGTTAAGCTCACTCAGTGAAGCACCCGTCGTCGCCTCTGGCGGCGATGGTCTCGGCGCCGGACGCGATCTGATTGGCGCGACGCGACAGGGCGGCGCCAAAACGATGCGGGTCGCGGCGCTTGGGGCTCGGCAGAAGCGTCATGAGCCGCGCGGCCTCTTGGGCAGAGAGCGAGGCTGCCGGCATGCCGTAGTAATGCCGCGCGGCGGCATTGATGCCGAAAACGCCCTCATCAAACTCTGCGATGTTGAGATAGACCTCGAGGATGCGCTCCTTGCCCCAGAGGAGTTCCATCAGCCCCGTAAAGGGCAGCTCGAGCCCCTTTCGCAGCAGGCTCCGCCCATGCCAGAGCCAGAGGTTCTTGGCCGTCTGCTGGGTGATGCTTGAGGCCCCGCGCACGCGCGTCCCGTCAAGATAGTCGCCCACCGCTTCGCCAAGGCTCTCCCAGTCGATCCCGCTGTGGCTGCAAAAACGCGCGTCCTCCGCTGCCACGGCGGAGCGGGGCACATGGGGCGGGAGCGTGTCGATCTCCGCCCATTGACGCTCGATGGCGCCGAGCCGCCACCGCTCCTGCGCCATGTAGAGCCCGCCCGGCGGGTCGATCCAGCGCGTGAGTGCGACGGCGGAGACGAAGAGCAGCACCAGGCCGAGCAGGAGCATGCCGAGGGCTTTGAGCGGCCAGAGGAGCCAGCGACGCACCCGCCGCAGGGCGCGCCCCAGCAATCCACGGGATGTGCCTGTACCGCCTCGGCGCGACCCCTGACGCTTCTTCGCCCGCCCAGATCCCGAAGGCTTCTTGCCGACGGTCGCTTTGCCCGTCTTTTCGCTGCGGCTGCGGCCCGCAGCCTTCGTACCGGCCAGAGAGGGACGCGCCGCGCGCTCCATCGTGGCCGGCCCGGGGGAGCGGCCACTGCGTAGCGCTTGCTCATGCGCCAGAGCGGCGTTCAACTCATCCGCCGTCAGCGCGGCACGAATGGCCTCCGCCGCATCGCGGGCGGCCGCGCGATCTGCCACACGTCGGCTGAGGCGATCAAAGGCAGAGCCGGCAGCCCGGCCATGCTCAGCCCCACCTCTCTCCTGATCGTCGAAGGACTTCCAGCCGTAGGTCAAACCGCGCCCATGAGCCGCCTGCTGCGTATTCGTGCCATCGGAGCGAAGAGCCCGAACAATGGGACCGTTTGAGGGCAGACGCTGCGGCAGACGAAGCACCACCCTCAACTAGTGACAGAATACTAGGGCGGCGAAGAGCGCCGTCACAGGCAGTTATGGTGAAGGCTTTCTTAGAACGCGTCGCCCGCCCCCGGCCGCAGACGGGGACGGGACAGGCGCCTAGGTCACTCTGCCGGCACTGCCGTCCCGGTCTCACTGATCGGATGGGCAAGGCGGTTGACCATCTCTTGCGGGATCACCTGCCAGAACCGACCGAGCGCCTCGTCCCATTCGCGCAGAAGCTCTGCGGCCAGGACTGACCCCGTCTCCGCCGCATGGGCCTCCACCAGCCCGCGCAGCTCGGCCGCGTAATGCGCCGTGGCGATGCGTTGGACGACCAGGCTCTCGGGGTTCACGCGCCGCAGGAAGTCGTCCTCGCGGTCGAGCACATAGGCCATGCCCCCGGTCATCCCGGCCCCGAAGTTGTCCCCGACGGTCCCGAGGATCACCGACTTGCCGCCGGTCATGTACTCGCAACCGTTCGATCCGCAGCCCTCGACCACCACCATGGCGCCGGAGTTTCGCACGCAGAACCGTTCACCCGCACGGCCGGCAGCGAAGAGTTTGCCTGCCGTCGCGCCATAGAGAACCGTATTGCCGATGATCGTGTTCTCGGCCGCGACAAGGGTGGAGGCCCGCGCCGGCCGCACGGTGATCATCCCGCCCGAGAGGCCCTTGCCCACATAGTCGTTGGAGTCGCCAAACACCTCGAGCTTCAGCCCCGGTGCCGCGAAGGCGCCCAGAGATTGACCCGCCGAACCCTCGAGCCGCACCGTGAGGTGGCCCTCCTGCAAGTTGTTCCGCATGCCGAAGCGCTTGACGATATGGCTGGAGACCCGCGTGCCGACGGTGCGCTGCGTGTTCTCGACGGAGTAGTCGAGCTGCATTTTCTCGCCATGCTCGAAGAAGGGCTGCGCATCCGTCACGATCTGCGCATCCAGCGTGTCCGGCACCGCCTGGCGCGGACGGGCACGGTTGAGCACCACCTCCTCGCCTTCGTCCACGCGCACCAGCATCGGGTTGAAGTCCAGATCATCGAGATGCGCCGCACCGCGCGAGACCTGGGTCAGCAGATCCGCCCGCCCGATCAGCGCGTCGAAGCTGCGCACGCCGATAGAGGCCATGATCTCGCGCACCTCCTGCGCCATCAGCGTGAAGAGGTTCACCACCTTGTCCGCCGTGCCGGTGAACTTGTCCCGCAGCGCCGGGTCCTGAGTACAGACGCCAACGGGGCAGGTGTTGGACTGGCACTGGCGCACCATGATGCAGCCCATCGCGATCAGGGCGGCGGTGCCGACGCCGTACTCCTCGGCCCCCATCATCGCGGCGATCACCACGTCACGGCCCGTGCGGATGCCGCCATCGGTGCGCAGCGTCACCCGATCGCGGAGCGCGTTGAGCGCTAGTACCTGATGCGCCTCCGTCAGCCCCATTTCCCAGGGGAGCCCGGCGTATTTGATCGAGGTCTGGGGCGAGGCGCCGGTGCCGCCATTGTGCCCCGAGATCAGGATCACATCGGCCTTCGCCTTCGCCACGCCTGCCGCGATGGTGCCCACACCCGTCGCCGAGACCAGCTTCACGCAGACCTTCGCGCGCGGGTTGATCTGCTTGAGATCATAAATGAGCTGCGCCAGGTCCTCGATCGAGTAGATATCATGGTGCGGCGGGGGCGAGATCAGCGTGACCCCCGGCGTCGAGTGGCGCAGCTTCGCGATGGTCTCGGTCACCTTGAAGCCCGGAAGCTGACCGCCCTCGCCGGGCTTGGCGCCCTGGGCCACCTTGATCTCCAGCTCCTCGCACTGGTTCAGATATTCCGCCGTCACGCCGAAGCGACCGGAGGCGACCTGCTTGATGCGGGCGGACGGATTGTCCCCATTCGGCTCGGGCACGAAGTGCTTGGGATCCTCGCCGCCCTCCCCGCTGTCGGACTTCGCGCCGATGCGGTTCATGGCGACGTTCAGCATCTTATGCGCTTCGGGGCTTAGCGCGCCGAGGCTCATCCCCGGTGTGACAAAGCGCTTGCGGATCGAGGTGATGCTCTCGACTTCTTCAATGGGCACGGGCGTTCCCGCCGGCTTGAAGTCCAGCAGATCGCGCAAATGGATCGGGGGCATGGCCCGCATGCCATCGGAATAGGCTTTCCACTTGGCATAGGAGTTCGCACCCACTGCATGCTGCATCGCGTGGATCGTATGCGCACCCCAGGCATGGGCCTCGCCCTTGCGGCGCGATTTGTAGATCCCGCCGATGGGCAGCACCTCGACGCCAGGACGCCAGGCAGTCTCGTGCATGCTGCGCAGCTTGGTCTCGATCCCCGTGATCCCGATGCCGGAGATACGGGAGGGCATGCCGGGGAAGAACTCGGCGACAACGGAGCGCGAGAGGCCCACCGCCTCGAAGTTGCAGCCGCCCCGATAGGAGGAGATCACGGAGATCCCCATCTTGGAGATGATCTTCAGCAGCCCCGCATCGATGGCGGCGCGGTAGTTGGCCATCGCCGCCTCGGCCGAGAGGTCGATCAGCCCCCGCCCGATCCGATCCATGATGCTCTCCTGGGCGAGCCAAGGGTTCACGGTGGTCGCACCCGTGCCGATCAGGACCGCGAAATAATGCGGGTCGATGCACTCTGCCGAGCGGGTGTTGAGCGAGCAGAAGGTCCGCAGGCCCTGCTTGGTCAGCCAGCTATGGGCGGCCGAGGTGGCGAGGATCATCGGCATCCCGATCCGCTCGTCCGACGCGGCCTCGTCCGTCAGGACGATATGGCCGACACCGGCGCGCACCGCCTCCTCCGCCTCGCGCCGCACCCGATCCAGATGCGTGCGCAGCGCCGGCTGGGGCTCGTCCTTCGGAAAGGTGCAGTCGATCACGCGATAGCTGTCGCCAAAGGCCTCCACCATCGCGTCGAACTGCCCGTTCGAGACCACGGGGCTTTCGAGCGTGATGATCTCGGTCTGGCTCGAGTCCTCATCGAGCACGTTCTTGAGGTTCCCGAACCGGGTCTTCAGGCTCATCACCCGCCGCTCACGCAGCGGGTCGATGGGCGGGTTCGTCACCTGGCTGAAGTTCTGGCGGAAGAAATGGCTGAGCGGGCGATACTTGTCGGACAGCACGGCCACGGGCGTATCGTCGCCCATGGAGCCGATAGCCTCCTTCGCATCCTCGGCCATCGGGTGCAGGATCGCCTCCAGTTCCTCGATGGAATAGCCCGCCGCGATCTGGCGCCGGCGAAGCGCCGCACCCTCGAGCCGCCGCGGCTCCCGCCGTCCATCGAGCGCCGCGGTCAGATCGGCGATCTTGGAGGTCCAGTCCGCATAGGGCCGTTCGGCCGCCAGCTCGTCCTTAATCGCCGCGTCGTGCATCACGCGCGCTTCCTTGAGATCGACGGCCAGCATCTGGCCGGGGCCGAGTGCGCCTTTCTCGATGATCCCCGCCTCGTCGACCGGCACCATGCCGACCTCGGAGCCCGCGATCACCAGCCCGTCCACAGTGCGCACATAGCGCATGGGCCGCAGACCATTCCGGTCGAGCCCGGCCACCACCCAGCGCCCATCGGTCATCGCCAGCGCCGCCGGCCCGTCCCAAGGCTCCATCACGGCGTTGGAATAGGCGTACATCGCCTTCCAGGCCTCGGGCATCGTCTCGTCGGACGACCAGGCCTCCGGCACCAGCAGCGTCTTGGCCATCGGCGCCGAGCGGCCCGCGCGCACCATCAGCTCGAAGACGGCATCGAGCGCGGCACTATCCGATGAGCCATCCGCCACGATCGGCTTGATGTCCTCCGCCGCCTCGCCGAGGAAGCCCGACGCGAGCCGGATCTCATGGCTCTTCATCCAGTTGAGGTTGCCCTTCAGCGTGTTGATCTCGCCGTTGTGGGCGAGGTTGCGGAAGGGCTGAGCCAGCCACCATTGCGGGAAGGTGTTGGTCGAGTAGCGCTGGTGGTAGATGGCGAGCGCCGAGGTGTAGCGCATGTCCATCAGGTCCGGGTAGAACGCATCCACCTGCTCAGCCAGCATCATACCCTTGTAGATGAGCGACCGGCAGGACAGCGAGCAGATGTAGAAGCCCACGATCTGCGCCGCTGCCACCGCCTTCTCGATCCGCCGCCGGATGACATAGAGTTCGCGCTCGAAGGTCTCCTCATCTACACCCCTCTGGTTCGCGATCAGGATCTGCTCGATCGCGGGCCGCGTAGCCTTCGCTTTCTGCCCCAAGACCGCGATGTTCACCGGCACCTGGCGCCAGCCGTAGATGTAATAGCCGAGGCGTAGGACCTCCTGCTCCACGATGGACCGGCAGGTTTCCTGCGCCCCAAAATTCGTCCGCGGCAGGAACACCTGGCCGACGGCGATGCCATCCCCGTTCGGCTCATGCCCCGTGCGTCGGATCTGCTCGTCGAAGAACTCGAGCGGGATCTGGGTGTAGAGGCCCGCACCATCGCCGGTCTTGCCATCGGCATCCACAGCGCCCCGGTGCCAGATCGCCTTCAGCGCCGTCAGCCCCGCCTCCACGACCGAGCGCCGCGGCTCTCCGTCCACCGCTGCGACCATGCCGACGCCACAAGAGGCATGCTCCTCCTCGCGCAGATACATGCCCGTCTCGGCC
>JBCCLX010000294.1:0-5998 GCA_039026635.1 Pseudomonadota bacterium | reverse complement strand
GGCAGATCGAGCCAGCGCCGGGCCCCAAAAGTGCTCTCCTTCCAGCCGGGGAGTGTCTCATAGATCGGCTCGATCCGGGCCTGGGCGTCGGCGGCCGTTGGCAGATGGTCGATCTCCGTGCCGTCCAGCCGGTAGCCCGTGCAGATCTTCAGCTCTTCGAGGCCGTCGAGGACGTCGAGCTTGGTCAGCGCGATGCCCGAGATGCCGCCGACGGTACAGGTCTGGCGCACCAGCGCGGCGTCGAACCAACCGCAGCGCCGCTCACGCCCGGTCACCGTGCCGAACTCGCGGCCGCGTTCGCCGAGCCGGCGCCCGGTCTCGTCCGTCAACTCCGTGGGGAAGGGACCTGAGCCGACCCGCGTGGTGTAGGCCTTGACGATGCCGAGGACGAAATCGATGGCGCCGGGCCCCATGCCCGAGCCGGTCGCGGCCATGCCGGCCATGGTGTTGGACGAGGTGACATAAGGGTAGGTCCCGAAATCGATGTCCAAGAGCGCCCCCTGAGCGCCTTCGAAGAGGATCCGCTGCCCGTCGCGCTCGGCCTCCGCCATGCGCCGCCAGACGGGCGCGGCAAAGGGCAAGATGCGGGGCGCCACGGTCATCAGGGCGTCTTTGAGGCCTGCGCGATCCGGTGCTTCGGCGCCAAGGCCACGGCGCAGCGCCTCGTGATGGGCCATCAGACGGTCGAGCCGCGCCTCCAGTGTTGGCTCATCGCCAAGATCGGCGAGCCGGATGGCGCGGCGGCCGACCTTATCCTCATAGGCCGGCCCGATCCCGCGCCCGGTCGTGCCGATCTTGGCCGCGCCCGCCGCCTCTTCCCGGATCCGGTCCAGGTCCTGATGCACGGGCAGGATCAGGGGCACGTTCTCGGCAATCAGCAGCCGCTCGGGGCCCACGATCACCCCTTGCCCCGCCAGCCGGTCGATCTCGTCGAGAAGCGCCCAGGGATCCAGCACGACGCCGTTGCCGATGACCGAGAGCTTGCCCTCGCGCACGATCCCCGAGGGCAGGAGCGAGAGCTTATAGACGCTGTTGCCGATCACGAGCGTATGGCCGGCATTATGCCCGCCCTGAAAGCGGCAGATCACATCGGCGCGTTCCGATAGCCAATCGACGATCTTACCCTTGCCCTCGTCGCCCCATTGCGCGCCGACCACCACCACATTCGCCATTGCCGGCCTCCCGCCTTGCCAAACCGAGGCCTTCTAGGGGTTGGAAGGGTCAAGGGGAAGTCGTCTGGCCGCGATAAGCGACCGCGCGGGTTCTTGTTCGTTTCTGGCGCGGCTTCTAGGCGCCCCGGCTTCGCGGGCTTCGCCCGCTCAGCGGCCCACCCGCCAGCCGCGCCCATTGTTGCGCCGCGGTGCCAGCGCCGCATACAGCGCCCCCTTCCCCGCGCCTCTTGCGCCTAAAGGCTCCCGCCATTGCCGCAAGATCTGGTAGCATCATGCGATCGATCTACGACTGCTACGATATCGGAGATAGGATGGAGAGCCTGTCCGCCCTTGTCGGACCATTGACCGATCCAGCGCTGATCGACGCCTCGGCGCGATCCCTGGCGCTCTTCTCCGGTGTCCTGCTGGGGGCTTTCTTGGGGGGCCTCCTTCTCGGTTGGCTCGTTTTCGGCGGCCCCGTCCGCGCTGCCCGCGCCGCCGCGGCGGCAGCCGATTTGCGGGCCGAGTTCGCGGAGGAGCGTGCGGCCGAGCGCGCCGCCCGTCTCGCGCCACTGGAGGAGGAAGCCCGGAGCCTGCGCACCGATCTTCTGCGTGTCGAACGCGATGCCGCCCGTCTTGACGGCGAGTTGGAGACCGAGCGCCGTGCCCATGCGGCCCGCCTCGATGAGATCGAGCGCGCGGAAGCCCGGCTGGCACAGCGCTTCGAGGGTCTCGCCGGCACTGCGCTGGGCCACAACGCCGAGCGGTTTCTGGCCCTCGTCTCCGAGCGCGCCGCCCGCCACAGCGCCGAGGCCACAGAAGCGCTCGACCGGCGCCAAGAGGCGATTGAAACCATGCTGCTGCCGGTTAGCGACGCGCTCACGCGCTTCGAGGCGCGCATCGGCGATCTCGAGCGGGCCCGCGAAGGCGCCTACCGCGGTGTCGAGACCGAACTGCGCGCCATCCAGGCCCAGAACGCCGCGCTTGGCGCGGAGACGCGGCGGCTTGTCCAAGCGCTCCGCGCGCCCAAGACCCGCGGCCGATGGGGCGAGATGCAGGCCCGCCGCGTCCTCGAGATGGCCGGTATGCTCGAGCATGTGGATTTTCTCGAGGAACATGGTCTTGCCGGGAGCGACGGCGCGCGCCTGCGCCCCGATTTCATCGTCCATCTCGCCGGTGGCCGCCGCCTGGTCGTCGATGCCAAGACGCCGCTCGACGCCTATCTCGATCTGGTCGAGGCAGAGGCCCCGGAGGCGCAGACCGCCGCCCTCGATCGCCATATCGCTCAGGTGCGCGCACAGATCCGGGCGTTGGGCGCCAAGACCTATTGGCAACACCTCGACGGCTCTCCGGATTTCGTCGTGATGTTCCTGCCGGGCGAAGCGATCCTCTCGGCGGCCCTCGAACGCGAGCCTGCCCTCTTCGATCAGGCCTATGAGGCGCGCGTGTTGCTGGCGACGCCCACGACCCTGATCGCGCTGATGAAGGCGGTCGCGCATGGCTGGCAGCAGGAGCGGCTCAGCGCCAACACCCGCGCGATCCATGAGGCTGGGCGCACGCTGCATGAGCGGCTCGGGATCCTCGCGAAGCACCTTGGCGATCTCGGGGGGAACCTCAGCGGCGCGGTCGAGGCCTATAACCGTACCCTCGGCTCCTTCGAGGCGCGCGTGCTGCCGGCGGTGCGCCGCTTCGAGGATCTGGGCGTGGCCGAGCCGGACAGGCTACCCACCCCCGCGCGCATCGACGACGCGCCCCGCCGTCCGTCAACCGCTGAACCACCGACAGAACCGCCTGCCGCGTCGTTAGCTCAGCCCCTCATTCTGCCGCCAGCCGATATCGTGGCTGGCGGCAAGGCTTGAGCATCTGGGCGCCGCTGGACGCATTTCTGTGCACCCAGCTTGAGCGCGGGCGCCCAAAATCGCGGCGGCGGACGCCTCAGAAGGCGAGCGCCTTGGCCTCGGTCACTTGGGGTAGCGCCGCGATGGCTGCCAGCGTCTCGGCGTCCAGCGGATCGTCGACGCCGAGCAGCGTGATCGCCTCACCCCCCTTGGCCGAGCGGCCAAGATGAAAGGTCGCGATGTTCACTCCCTGCTCCGCCGTCTTCATGCCCACGGCCCCGATGAAGCCGGGCTCATCGGTGTTGACAAGATAGAGCATGTTGGGCTGCGGCTCGGCCTCCATCCCGATCCCTTTGATCTGGATGAAGCGCGGCCGGCCGTCCGAGAAGAGCGTCGCTGCGACCGAGCGCGTGCGCGCCGCCGTCTTCACCACCAACCGCACATAGGTGCCATAGGCGCCCTGGGCGTCCTTCCGCGTCTCCGCGATCCGGATCCCGCGCTCTTTGGCAAGCACCGGGGCGGAGACCATGTTCACCGCGCCCTCGCCCATCTGGGGCGTTAGCAGCGAGGCGGTGAGCGCCGCGGTGAGCGGCTTTAAGTTCAGCTCCGCCACTCGGCCGACGTAGTCGATCTCCAGCTCCTCGATGGGCTCCTCGGTCAATTGCCCGGCAAACCCCCCCAAGACCTCCGAGACCCGCACCCAAGGTCGCAGCACGGGTGCCTCCTCTGCGGTGATCGACGGCGCGTTGATCGCGTTCTGGATGGCGCCGTAGTTCAGGTAATCCGCCATCTGCTCGGCCACCTGCAGCGCCACATTCTCCTGCGCCTCGGTAGTTGCGGCGCCCAGATGCGGGGTGACGACGACGTTCGGCAGCCCGAAGAGCGGATTGTCCCGCGCCGGCTCCTCGGCAAAGACGTCGAAGGCAGCCCCTGCCAGACCGCCCACGCCGAGCGCTTCGGCCACGGCCGTCTCATCGACCAGACCACCGCGCGCGCAATTGATCAGCCGGGCGCCTTTCTTCATGAGCCGAATGCGATCGGCGCTCAGGATGTTGGCCGTCTTCTCGGTTTTCGGCAGGTGCAGCGTCACGAAATCGGCGCGGGCCAGAACCTCCTCCAGCTCCGCCTTCTCGACACCCAACTCCCGCGCCCGCTCGGCGGAGAGGAACGGGTCATAGGCCATCACCTTCATGCGCAGCCCCAAAGCGCGGGAGGCGACGACGGAGCCGATGTTGCCGCAGCCGATGACCCCCAGCGTCTTGCCGGTGATCTCGACGCCCATGAAGGCCGATTTCTCCCATTTGCCCGCATGGGTCGAAACAGAGGCGGCCGGGATCTGCCGCGCCACGGCGAACATCATGGCGATGGCATGCTCGGCGGTGGTGATCGAGTTGCCGAAGGGCGTGTTCATCACCACGATCCCACGGGCCGAGGCGGCGGCGATATCGATGTTGTCGACCCCGATGCCCGCCCGGCCGATCACGGTGAGCTTGTCCGCGGCGGCCAGGATCTCCGGCGTCACCTTGGTGGCCGAGCGCACGGCGAGCCCGTCGTAGGCGCCGATCACGGCCTTCAGCTTCTCGGGGTCCTTTCCCAGATCGGGCTCGAAGTCGGTCTCTATGCCCCGGTCGCGAAAGATGGCGACGGCGGCCTCGGAGAGTTTGTCGGAAATCAGTACTTTAGGCATCAGAGCCTCCTTCTCGGCCGCGCGTCCCGCTGCGGCTCTCAGTGGTCATAGTGTCTGGTTGGCGCCCCCGCCCGCTCCCGAGCGTGGGTAGGCGGGTGGAGGGAGGGGGCGGGCGGGGGCCTTTGCCGCAGCCCCCGGCTGCTGGCCTCTGCCCAGACCGCCCCGCAGGCGCTCAAAGGGCGGCGCGTTCGGCTTCAAAGGCCCTTTCGAGCCAGGGCAGGAGCCGCGCGATGTCCTCGGGCTCCACCGTCGCCCCGCACCAGATCCGCAAACCCGGCGGCGCATCGCGATAGCCGTTGATGTCATAGGCGACATCCTCGGTCTCGAGCCGCTTGACGATGGCCTTCACAAAGGCCTTCTGCGCCGCCTCATCGAGCGCGGTCACCGCCGGATCCGTGATCTTCAGGCAAACGGACGTGTTCGAGCGATGCGCGGGCTCGGCCACCAGGTTCTCGATCCAAGGCCGCGCATCCACCCAGGCCTGGAGTGCCGCAAAGCTCGCATCCGCCCGCGCATGGAGCGCGGCGAGCCCACCGATCCCTTCGGCCCAGTCGAGCGCGTCGACATAGTCGGCGACGGCCAGCATTGAGGGGGTATTGATGGTCTCGCCTTTGAAGACGCCCTCGTTCAGCTTGCCCGCCTTGGTCAGCCGAAAGATCTTGGGCAGCGGCCGCGGCGGGGCATAGCTCTCCAGCCGCTCGACCGCCCGCGGGCTCAGGATCAGCACGCCATGCGCGCCTTCCGAGCCCAGCACCTTCTGCCAGGAGAAGGTCGTCACATCGCATTTCGCCCAATCGATGGGCTGCGCAAAGGCGGCGGAGGTGGCGTCCACCAGCGTGAGCCCCGCCCGATCCGCCGCGATCCAATCGCCGTTGGGCACCCGTGCGCCGGAGGTCGTACCGTTCCAGGTGAAGCAGAGATCCGCCTTGGCCCGCACGCTCGTCAGATCCGGCAGCGCGCCATAGGGCGCTTCAATCACTCGACAGTCCTCGAGCTTCAGCTGCTTGACCGCATCCGTCACCCAGCCGGCGCCAAAGCTCTCCCAGGCGAGCATGTCGACGGGCCGCGCCCCCAGCATCGCCCACATGGCCATCTCATAGGCGCCCGTGTCCGAGGCCGGCACGATGCCGACCCGGTAATCCTCCGGCACGCCCAGCAGCGCCTTGGTCCGCGCGACGGCGTCGGCCAGCTGCGCCTTCGGCCCGCTCGCGCGATGCGAGCGCCCGAGCCAGGCTTTCGCGGCGATATCGGCGGCATTCCAACCCGGCCGCTTGGCGCAAGGCCCAGAGGAGAAACAGGGGTTCTTGGGTTTTTCGAGGGTT
>JBCCLX010000293.1:0-6003 GCA_039026635.1 Pseudomonadota bacterium | reverse complement strand
GGCGGAGGCCATGGTGGCATCCAGCGTCACCTCATCGCCCGTGAAGACGCGCACCTGCCCCGTCTGCACATTCGTGGCCGACAGGAAGACGCCCATGTCTCGGCAGCCGCGCACCTTCTGAAAGTCCACGACCTCCTCCACGATATCGCGGAGCGGATCGTAGCCGAGCGGGTTGAGATCATAGGGCGAGGCGACGCGCTGGAGCATGCTCATCATCACGAAGGCGGGAGAGCTGTCGAGCGACCAGTCTCCGGTGGCCTTCGCCCAAGGCGTGCGCTGGATCGGGCTGGCCCGCGCTGCATCGCTCACGGCGCGCCAGAACTCATGCAGCTTCTGGCGTGCTCCTTCGGCCCCGCCTTCAAACATGCCATGGGCTGCGACCACCATGTTCATGGCGCCGGCCGAGGTGCCGGAGATGTTGTCGATCCAGATGCGGTCGTCCTCGAAGAACCTGTCGAGGACGCCCCAGGTGAAGGCGCCATGCGCGCCGCCGCCCTGCAGGGCGATGTTGACGCGCTTATGCCGCGCCGTGCGTCGGGCCGGGCCGGTAACCGGTTTTTCCTTCATCGCGCTCGTGCTCCTCGTCCGTGTTCGGGGGGGCGTGATGGTCTGCGCCGATCTTTGCCGCCCCCTCCATGCCGAGGTCTGCTGGTAAAGGCTACCGTTGCGCGCCACTTGGTTCGTCCAGAAAACGGTCGCGCCCGTCGTTCCTGCGATGCCGTTCCGCCGTCGCGAGGTCTAGGCTGGACGCTGGCATGCAAGAGCGCCCTCGAACCTTGGGAGGAGGCCCCATGAAGACCACGCCGCTTCACCGGGACTTCGGCGTCGAGATCCATGGCCTCGATCTGCGCGAGGCGACGGCTGAGCGCCTCTACCCTGAGATCCGAGCCGCCTTTGAGGCGCATTCGCTGCTGCTCTTCCGCGGTCAGGATTGGGGGGATGAGGATATCCTGAGGTTTGGCCGCCTCTTCGGTCCTATCGAGAACCGGACGGACAAGCCGGACTTCGTCTCCCGCGTCTCCAACGTGCTGCCTGATGGTTCTGTCATGCTGCCGGATGCGCAGCGGGTGAAGGACCTGCGGGCCAATATGCTATGGCATACGGACTCGACCTTCCTGCCCGTGCCCTCGCTCGCCAACATCATCACCGCGCGCGTCGTGCCCTCCGAGGGTGGGACGACCGAGCTCGTGTCGACGCGCGCTGGGCTCGCTCGGCTGCCCGAGCGGTTGACGGCGGCTCTGCGCCGGGGCGTGCGCCATCGCTATGCCCATTCGCGCGCGAAGATCGATCCGGACCTTGCCAAGGCCGAGCACATCGCGATGTGGCCGGATCAGATTTGGCGCGGGATCTGGCCCAATCCGGTGAACGGGGAAGAGGCGGTCTACATCGCCTCGCACGCCTGCGGGATCACGGGCCTGGAGGACAGTGCGGCGCTCGCTTTGATCGACGAGGTGATCGCGGCGCTGACGGTCGAGGACGCGGTCTATGCGCATCAGTGGCAGGTGGGCGATGTGCTTATCTGGGATGAGCGGGCGACGCTCCACCGCGGCATGCCCTGGCCCTATGAGGAAGCGCGGACGCTCGCCTCGATCTGCGTCTCGGCAGGTGCGGTCGACGGGCTGGACGCCATGCGACCCGCCGCCTGAGGCGCCGGTCCCGCGTCGCAGGTGTCGCCGCCGTCTACGACGGTGCCGCGCCCGCTGCTGTCATCCCCCGGCGCGACCGGGGGATCCCGGGCTGCAGTTGCTGGATTCCCCGGTCGAACCGGGCAACGACCTTTTCAAGGGTGGGGCAAGGGCCTCAGCCCGTCTGCACCCAAACCCGGCCGCCCTCCACCTTCACGGGGTAGGTTTGGAGGTCCACGCTGACGGGGGCGGAGAGCGCTTTGCCGGTGCGGACGTCGAAACGCCCGCCATGGAGCGGGCATTCGATGACGCAGTCGATCACCATGCCGTCCTCCAGGCTCTCGTCCTCATGCGTGCACATCAGCGCTGTGGCGAAGAAGCCCTCGGGCGTGTTGTAGAGCGCGTAGCGGCGGCCATCATGGGCCCAAGGGATCAGATCCTCTTCGGGGATATCCTCGACAGCACAAGCATCGGTCCAGCCGGCCATGGGCAGGTCCTTTCGGGGGCAGGGCGCGCGGGGGCGCGTTACTGATGGGTCGGCGTCCAACAGTCGAGCGCTTCGAGGAAGCGCTCCTTCTCGCCCGCGTGCATGCGCGTGTTGGTCTGCGGATAGGGGAAATTGCCGGCGGTCACCTCGCGGTGAAACGCGCCAAGGGCCGCAACCCGCTCCTCATGGATCTGGCGATGCAAGCGCCCGACATTGCCAAAGGCATAGGCGTGCTTCGGCGGGGTCTCCTCCTCGCTCGCCTCGCCGCAGACATCGGCGACGAAGGAGAAGATCGCGTCGCCCGCCTTGCCGGAGCCGAGAGAGAAGGTGACGATCGTCGTCTTGTCGTTGACCGCCTCCAGCACCTCCTCGGCCAAGCACTCAACCTCGACGGCGAAGACGCCCACGTCCTCCATGCGCTTGAGCGTCTCGAAGACGCGCATGGCCTCCTCCGCCTTGCGGCCCCAGGCGCGCAGGCCGCCGCAGTAGTGGCTGAACGTGGGGATCAGGCCGATGTGGCTCTGGACCGGGATGCCGTCCTTGGCCATCCGCTCCATCACCTCAAAGGAGCGCAGCGTGTAGTACATATCCGCGCCCGCGCGCATGGTCTCATAGGCGTGGGCCACGATCTCGTCGTCCGAGCCGAACTGCGCCCAGGTCGAGCCTGCGCCTGTGAAATGCGTGGGCGCGATCCGGCGCACATCGGCCATCTGATCGGCGCCGACGACGAAGAGATCGATGCCCGCCGCCACGCAGGCTTCGAGCTCCGCATTGTTGGCAGGGTTCGCCATGGAGAGTTTGCGCCCCGACCCTTTGAGCGCCTGCAGATCTGCGACGGTGTAGTTCCGCTCGGCCGGCTTACGGCTGAAGTCATAGATCCGTTTCATCGGCTCACATCGTGCGCTGGGCGATGCGGGTCACGGGCCCACCCTCGCTGATCATATGCGCGGCCTGCCGGATGCTGGGCGCCCGGGTCGAGAGGCCGAGGCTCCGCCGCGCCACCACCAGCAGCACTTCCCAATTCGTGCGGAAGAAGCCGGGATCGGGCTCGGGCACCTGGTCCTTTACCGCGTCGGCGAGCTGGGGCAGGGCGTGGAAGGGCACTTGGGGGTAGAGGTGGTGCTCCACATGGTTGTTCATGTTCATATAGAGAAAGCGTGCCACGGGGCCGGTGGCAAAGGAGCGTGTGCTCTCGAGGATCGAGGGCGAGTTCTCCTGCAGCTCCACATGCTGGATCAGCGTGAAGAGCAGCATGATCGGCGCGCCCAGCACCCGAGGGATCACCAGAAACCAGACCGGCCACCAGATCCCGAAGACGGGCGCCAATCCGATGGCGGCATAGATCGCGATCATGATCCGCGCGTTCAGTGTCATCCGCGCGAACTCCGCCTCGGGCGTCACCATGCGCATGGTCTCGGTGTACTGGCGCGTTGCCAGGTGCCAGAGCGCGAGAAGGTGAAAGCGCGCGAGACCGATCCCGGTGATCTCCGTCAGCCAGCCGGCGAGGCGCATCGGCGTATCGAAGGGCATCTGGCTGTCTTTGCCCACATGCCAGGTGTGGGTGTGGTGGTTGGTGTGGGTGTAGCGCCGATGCAGCGGCTCCTCCATGTAGAGGAGCGAGGTCACCCAAAGCACCGCCTCGTTCAGCCAGCGCGTGCGAAACGCCGTGCCATGCGCCGTCTCATGGGAGGCGGCATAGGCAGGCACCGTCAGCACGACCCCGTGCAGCAGCATCGCAGGCCAGACCCAGAGGCTGCCAAGCGCGAGCCAGACGAGGACGCTCGTGGCAGTGAGTGCCATGGCCCATTGTGTGAGCCAGACGAGGCCTGGCCGATCGGACCGGGCGGCGATGGCTTTCAGCGTTTTCTTGTCGAGTTTGACGCCCGAGGACGCCGCATTGGTGGGGACGTAATCGGGCATCGCTCTCAGCTCGCGTAGGTGGATTTCTCGTCGTCCAGAATGGCTTTGAGTTCATCCAGATGGCGCTCGGCCATCTCGGGATAGCCGGCGAGTTCCTGCGAGGTCTTTTCGGCGATCTCGTGAGACAGCACCCGCAGCGGCCGGCCGGTCTGCAGCGCGAGGATGTAGGTTTGTACCGCGCGCTCGAAGTAGTAGAGCCGGTTGAAGCTCTCAGCGACCGTGTCGCCGATGACAAGCACGCCATGGTTGCCCATGACCATGACCTGCACCTTCGGATCGCTGAGCATGCCCGCACAGCGCGTGCCTTCCTCTTCCAGCGCGAGCCCCCCGTACGCACCATCGACCACATGGCGGCCGTAGAAGGTGGCGCAGTTCTGGTCGATGGGCGGCAAGGTGCTGTCCTCAAGGCAGGCGAGCACGGTGGCGTAGGCGGAATGCACATGCATCACACAGCGGGCATGGGGCACATGGCGGTGGATCGAGCCGTGCAGACCCCAGGCCGTAGGGTCCGGCGCATCCGGCGCATCCATGGTGGACGGGTCGTTGGCGTCGAGCAGCAGCAGGTCCGAGGCCTTGATCCGGCTGAAATGCCGCTGGTTGGGGTTCATCAGGAACTGCGTGCCGTCCTCGTTGACGGCGAGGCTGAAGTGATTGGCCACGCCCTCATGCATGTTGAGCCGCGCGGTCCAGCGGAAGGCCGCGGCCATGTCCACGCGCGCGTCCCAATGGGTCATGTTCGACGTTTCGACGGTCTTCAGCATGCTGGCTTCCTCCTTGGCTGTGTCTCTCTCGCAGGGGCATCTGGCGCTGACAAACGATGAATTCAGCGCCATAGTATTAACCAGGCTAATGCAGTGCTTATGGGCAATCTAGATGCCGGATCGGCTCCCTCCCCTGACCTGGCTGCGCGCCTTCGAGGCGGCCGCGCGCCATCTCTCCTTCACGCGCGCGGCCGGCGATCTGAACCTCACGCAATCGGCCGTGAGCCAGCATGTCCGCAGTCTCGAGACCTTCCTCGGCCGCGATCTCTTCGTCCGCAAGACACGGGCGCTCGAGCTCACCGAGGCGGGCGGCAACTACCTGCCCGTGATCCGTGAGGCCTTCGAGCTGATCGCCAGCGGGACGCAGGCTTTCACCGGCGGGGATCGGGGCCGGAGCCTCGTGCTCCAATGCAATATGGCCTTCTCAGTGTTTTGGCTCGCGCCGCGCCTCTCGGCGCTCTATGCGCGCCATCCCTGGCTCGTCCTAAACATCGTCACCCCGATCTGGGATCCAGAACGCCATGCGGGCAACGCGGGTGTTGAGATCCGCTTTGGTCGGCGGGAGGATATGTCGGAGGCCGCGGAGCGGTTGACCCAGGAGCAGTTCTTCCCGGTCTGTGCCGCAGGCTATCGGGGGGGCGCTATCGATCTCGACCGGGCGGTGCTGATGGATTGCGCACGGATCACCGGGTCGTGGAGCGCCTGGTTCAGCTCTCAGGGCAAATCGTTCGAACGGGCCGATGACATTACCCTCGCCTCGACCTTCGTGATCGCGATCGAAGCGGCGCGCCATGGGGCGGGGATCACCATGGCGCATGGCACGCTGACGGCCGATCTCTTGGCGAGCGGCGCGCTGATCCAGCCCTTCGAGCATGCCCCGCCGCTGTCGGAGGGGTACTATATGTTTCCGCCCGCCCGTCACACGGAGACACCGGCAACCCGGGCCTTCGTTGGCTGGCTCAAAGAGGAACTGCACGGCCAGGTCGGGTTGCCTGCGCCACTTTCCGGCGGTTCTGGGGGACAGGCGGGCGGCTAGGCGGCCGTCCGTCCGGCCAGATGGCGCAGGATTGCCTCGTAGTTCTCGACGCCTTGCGCCCCGGAGACGAGATGCTGGCGCTCGAAGATCATCGCCGGCACGCCGCGCACACCCGCCTCGGCCCACAGGCGCTCTGCCTCGCGAACCTCCGCCGCATAGGCCTCTGTCTCCAGC
>JBCCLX010000292.1:0-6022 GCA_039026635.1 Pseudomonadota bacterium | reverse complement strand
ATCTCGCCGCCGAGGTGCCGGTCCGGATCCGCGCCGATACCGCGAACAGCGGCGCATCCATCAGTGCCCTGCATGATCAGGCGATCTCGAGCTACGCGGACTTCGGCCAGTCGGTCTCGATGAGCGACCTTTTCGATGTGCCCGCCCCCGAGATCGTCAGGGCCGTTTGCGCGGGCTATGCGCCGGAGCATCGGGCGCGGAACTCCCCGCTTGAGCCGCTGCTCCTCGGGATCGACTCGCAGTCCTTCCAGGTCGGAGGCTTCGAGATCCGCGCCCTCCCGGTCCGTGCGCGCCCGATCCTCCGCCAGGAGATCGGTCTGCGCTCGATGATCGGGCGGAAGGATCAGCTGCTGCACCTGTGCTACGAGCTGCCCGCCTTCGCGCGCGACGAGGCCAAGGGGATCCTGCGGCGGACATGCGAACTGGCCGGTGCACCGGATCTGGACATCGCAGAGGATGCGCGCATCGAGCCGACAGGGGCGGCAGCAGATCGCGCGGTGATCGAGGCGGGACGGCTGCCGGACGCCTTGGAGAAAGAGGCCCCTTGGGAGGGGGTGCCGGGCGAGACTGTCACGTAGCGTCCGGCTCGACAGACCATGGTGAACGCGCCTCCCCATAGCTAGGAGCTGCCGTGACGGGGTCATTCGGAGATCGTTGGTCGCGGCGCCTGGCCGCCGCCATCCTTGCTCACAAGGTGGTGGCGATCCTGCTCTGTGTTTGCACCATCGTGACGCTGGGGCTCCAGCTCCTCGACTGGCGCGCTTCGGGGAACGCTCGGATCTTCTTTGGTGAAGACAATCCAGAGCTGCATGCGCTCGAGGCGCTCGAGGAGACCTACTCCAAGGCACGGAGCGTCATCTTCATCCTGGAGCCCGCTGGCGAGACGATCTTCACGGGCCGTGGTCTGCAGGCGGTTGCCGCCGTCTCGGAGCGCGCCTGGCAGCTGCCCTATGTGCTCCATGTCGACTCGATCTCCGAGTACGAACGCGTCGAAGGCGACGGCGAGCTGATCGACGTGAACCCGCTTTTCGACCCTGCAACCTCACCGGACGACAGCGCGGCGGCGGAGATCAAGCGCATCGCGTTGAATGAGAAGGAGATCGTCAACCGCCTGATCGGTGAGGATGGACGCGCCTCGGCGGTCTTCGCCTTACTACTGCTCCCTGATCTCGACCGCGATGCCATCCATGACGTGACCGAAGCCGCAAACGCCTTGTCGCAATCCGTGGAGGCGGAGTTCGCGGAGGTCCGCGTGCGCCTCTCCGGCGGTGTGATCGCAGATCATACCTTCGCCACTGCGGGCATGGCGGACCGCGTCAGCCTCCTGCCCCTCGCCGCGGGCATTCTGGTGATCGCGCTGCTCCTGCTCCTGCGCTCGGTGCTGCTGACGGGGGTGCTCTTGTTCGCCCTCCTCGGGACTGTTGCCTCTGCCCTCGGTCTCGCTCTCGCGACGGGCACGACCATTAACGTCGCCACGGCGTCGTCACCGGTCATCATCCTGGTCCTGGCGCTTGCTTCGGGTATCCACATCCTGGTGGGCGCCGCGCATGCCAGCGCGATCGGTGCCGGCACTGCGCGGGAGGCCGTCGAACGCTCATTGACGGAGAACCTCATCCCGATCACGGCAGCATGCGGCACCACGATCATCGGCTTCATGTGTCTGTCCTTCAGTCCATCGCCACCGTTGCGAGAGCTTGGCGCCATTGTGTCCTTAGGCGTGGCGTTCGGCTGGCTCTACACGTTGACCCTGCTGCCGGCGCTCCTCTCCTACCTGCCGCCAATCGAGCTCTCGGGGCTCAAGCAGATCCAGGGGGTTCTCGCGCGAGCGGCCGCGATTGCCACAGAGCGCAGGTTCGCCGTCATGCTCACGTTCGCCGTTGTGTCCGTCGTCGCATTCACGGGCGTCGCGCGGCTCGTGCCCGACGACCGATATGTCGAGTATTTCGATGAGAGCTTCGCGTTCAGGCGCGACACGGATTACCTCGAGCGTCATCTGACCGGCCTCAACGTCCTGCATTTCTCGCTCCAGGCGGGCACGGAGACCAATGCCGTCTTCGAGCCGAGCTTCCTGAAGTCGGTCGATGGCTTCGTGGACTGGTTGGAGGCACAGCCTGAGATCGTGCATGTGACCGCGCTCAGCACCCTCCTCAAGCGGCTCAATCAAGCTGTTAACGGGGGCGCGCCAGCAGAGTATCGCATCGGCCAAACGGCGGCCCATAACGCTCAGAGCTTGTTCTTTTTTGAGCTGTCCCAACGACATGGACACGATCTTGCCACCATCCTGAGTACTGACCGAGCACAGACCAAGGTGAGCGCCATCGTCTCGCATGTCTCTAGCCGCGAGCTGCTCGCGCTTGGGGAGCGTGCAACCCGCTGGCTCGAACGCAATGAACCCGCGCTCGCCACCCCCGCAACCGGGCTCTCGGTTGCCTTTGCGCTCGTTTCTCAGCGCAACATCGAGGGCATGATCTTCGGGACCGTCTTCGCGCTCGTGCTCGTGTCGGGCATCATGCTCGTCGTCTTCCGGTCGGTGCCGCTTGGGCTCCTCAGCCTGGTGCCCAATCTCCTGCCGATCTGCTTGGCTTTCGGGCTCTGGGGGTTCTTGGTCGGCGAGGTCAATTTGGCGGCAACCGTCGTCACAGCGCTCGCCCTTGGGATCAGCGTCGACGACACCATTCATCTCGTCATGCGCTATCAGCAGGGCCGCAAAGCGCTCGGCCAAACGCCTGAAGGGGCGGCGCGGCACAGCATTACGACGGCTGGGCTGGCCATCACCCTCACGACGATCGTCATTGCGTCGGGCTTCTGCGTGCTGGTCGCTTCAGGGTTTCAGCTAACGCGGTTCCTGGGTGGTCTGACGGCGCTTATCGTCGTCTTCGCGCTGATCGCCGACGCCCTGCTCTTGACCGCGCTTCTCGTCTCCCTCGACCGCTGGCGTGGGCGGTCCCTGGCGCCGATGACAAAGGGGCGGTGAACACGGCGGAGCCCGCGTTTGCAGCCTTCTGAGCGCATGCCGGTATCATCGTTGTCGCGCGTCGACGTCTGGGCGGGGGCCATCGCAACGGTCTTTTTCTGACCGACGTCTCATCAAGCAGGCCCGGGGGTGACGCTGCCGTTTGTGCTCTCGGCCCTTTGGGGGAACTGGTCGGATCTGCTCAGCTTTGGGCCGCGCCAGCACTTCGCCAGGCGCAACCTGCCCGAAAAACCATGGCGACCCCGACAGGATTCGAACCTGTGACCTGCCGCTTAGGAGGCGGCTGCTCTATCCAGCTGAGCTACGGGGTCGTGGCCGTGGATGTTGCGCGTCGGGCGTTGTTCCCGGGCCCGCGCCGCGTTTGATGCCGTGTCGGCTGCGGGCTGTCCAGCGCTTCCTCGTGTCAGGGCGCTTTTGCGCTGAGCCTCTCACGGCATCAGCATCAGGCCATGATCTCGAAATCGCGGCCCAAGAGGACGCCCACGGGTGTGACTGAGATGCTGGCCGTGTAGCCGCCGCGCCCGGCCAGGATCTCGGCGAAGCGGGCGTCGAGCTCACCCGCGATCTCCGGGGCGCGGGCTTCCACGAAGCGGCGCAGCTCGCCGACCGTCAGGCGCCCGTCATGGGGTTCGGTATCGGCCTTCAGCTGTCCGCCCTCGCGCTGCAGGCCCTCGAGGAGCGTGTAGGAGAGGAGCCCGTGGCCGAGGGCGGCGTATTCCGGTGCGAGCTGATCGGCGCGCGTGGCGGCGATGATCGCGACCCCAGTGCTCTCGCCAAGGGACTGCAGCGCGCGGCGCTGGCCGAACCCTTCGAACCGCCCGATGATCGAGCCGGCCTGGCAGGTGTCGACGATCAGGAGCACGCGGCGGGCGGGCAGGGCCACAAGGGCGGCGGCAAGCGCCTCCTCTGAGATCCCGATCTCGCGCACTTCGCGGTCGTCAGCGAGGTCGGAGAGCTCTTGGGGCAGAAAGTACCAGGTGTCGCCCACAGTCCGCGCATGGCCAGAGAGGAAGAGGACGACCGTGTCGTCCTGGCTCGCCCGGGTTAGCTCGGCGAAGGCTTTCAAGACCCCATCGCGCCGCGCGTCCCCATCCAGGACCAGTTCGGCATCGATATCATCGAAGAGACCGCGGGCGCGCTTGGTGAAGAGACTGGTCACGCCCCGGGCATCGGCCACTGCATAATTCAGGCGCAATGGCCGGCCGCGATAGTCGTTGATCCCCACCGCCGTCATCCGCAGCGCCCCGCGGGGGCCGCCACCGCCGGTGTTGAAGAGGGTCTCGGCCGCGGGGCCTTCGATCCCGCCAGGGCCGGGGATGGTCGCCGCAACGCGGTTCTCACCGGGAGAGGCAGGCAGGACCACGCGTGCGGCGATGCGCTCGCCGCTATCCTCCACATCGCGGACGGCCGAGGGGTCGAGGCGCTTGCCGTTGTGGTAGACGCGGAAGGCCACATCGCCCTCGGGCAGATTGCCGGAGGCTGTGATCGCGAAAACCGCCTCGCCGCCGGCGCGCGACGGTGTCTCGAGGGGGTCGATGCGAACCTGGGGCGGCGCGGGGATACCCTCGGTCACGGGCTCCGGCGCGGCGGCGAGGAAAACGGTCAGGCTGTTGAGGTGCTTGGCCAGGAGGCCCGGCTCGAAATAGCCCGCCGCGAAGCCACCGATGGGCAGGCGCAGACCTTCCGCGCTCCAGGCCAGGTTCTCGAAGGCGGTATCATCGCCGTCGAAGCGGCCGCGCCGGTCCACCGCGCCCCAGCCGCTGCGGGTCAGGTGGAGCGCGACGAGGGGGTCTTCGTCGTCCTTTGCCAGGATATGGATCGCACCCTGCGGACCGCTGATCGCCGCGCGAAACTCGAGGCCGGTGCCGCCGAGCGCCATGCCGCCGATGGGGCCTGCGCCTGGCTCGAAGATCGTCTCGGTGCGCCGGCCGCTGCGCTTGAAAAGGCCGACCCCGCCGTCGCCCGCCGCGGCCAAGATGCGCTTGCTGAGCGGCAGGACGGTGGTGATGGCGCTGCGATAGGCCCGCTCGCTGTCGCGCTCATCCCCGTCGCGCGGGTCGATGACCTTGAGCGTGCCGTCGGCCATGCCGAGGGCGAGGCGCTTGGAGTCAATCAGCGCGAGGGAGGTGATCCCGCCCCCGTCACGCCCCGCTGCCACGGCTCGGGCACTGCCGGAGGGCTCGAGCTGGCGGACGCTGCCGTCGGCATGGCCGGCCATAGGACCCTGGTCGGCGGGGGACCATGGCGCCAGGGCGGTAACGGCGCCGCCAGCGGCCGGGTACCGCCGCACCGTCTGCGCCTCGGGCAGCGAGAGGACGGTGGCCCCACCACTGCCAAGGCCGAGGAAGGCCTCCTCGCCATGGACGGCAACGGCTGTGACGGCCTCGCCTTCAGTCGCGTTGCCATCGAGGGTGCGGAAGGGCCCCCCCGGTCCGTCCGCGATTGCGATAGTGCCGTCGGCATGGCGGGCAAGGATCGGGGTGCCGGTGGGGCCAAGGGCCAGCTGGACGATCTGACCGACAGGCGCGAGCCGCCCCGTCTGTAGCCCACTGCGCAGATCGAAAAAGCGCACATCGCCGCCACCGGAGACGACCGCGAGATGCGTGCTCTGACGCGAGATGGCGATGGCCCCCGGGGGATCGGCATAGCCGTTGGAGACCGTCAACCTTGGACGCAGCGCCTTACCCACCTGCCGGCGCACCGCGCGCTCCACGGACCGACCCGTCGAGCGCAGGATCTGTGTGCCCTGGGCCCATCCGAGGCCGGGCAGGAGCGTCGCGACGAGTGCGGTGGCGGAGAGGACGAACCGACGATTGGGCCTCAGCCGCGCGCGATCCTCCTGTTCCGGACGATCCTCAGAGGCTGGGGTCGGCACGGCACGTGGGATGCTCGGGCGCATGGCACGGTCTCCGTTAGCGGCGCGGGTTCGGTGCGATCACATGATGTCGAGGGTCAGATCCACCAGGGCGTCGGCTTCGTCCGGGTCGATCAGCCCGCTGTTGTCGGTGTCGATGTCGGAGAGCTGGATGCCTTCCAGGATCACCGCTT
>JBCCLX010000291.1:0-6068 GCA_039026635.1 Pseudomonadota bacterium | reverse complement strand
GACGCCAAAGGGCGCAAATCCGTCGCCGATGCGTGCGAGAGCCCCTGTGCGATCGAACGGGGAATGCGGATCCTGGGCGGCAAATGGACGGGCTCGATCCTCTGGCATCTGAAAGACGGGCCCGTGCGCTTCAACGACCTCTCTCGGATGGTGGCGGGGGCCAGTAAGAAGATGATCGCAGAGCGGTTGCGCCAATTGGAGGCGAAAGGGCTGGTGGCGCGCCGTGTGGTGGAGGGCGGGCCCATCGGCGTCGAATACAGCATCACCCCGTTTGGGGCGACGGCATTGGAGTGCCTCGATGCCCTGCGGCTGTGGTCCGAGAAACTGCCGCCCGAGATCGCCGGGCTCGCCCCGAACAGCGATGCCCTCGAGCGCCATGGTTGAGCCGCTCACCCGCCACAAGCCCGATCCGATACCTGCCATCCATCCGCTGCCCGAGCGCTTGGCCCGCGGCCGGCGCCAGGCCTTCTACGAGGACACCAAGGCTGTCCTGCAGGTGCCCTGGATGGGCGTCGTCACCATGGCCTTCGCCCATTACCCGCGCTTCTACGAGACGCTCTGGACCGGGTTGCGCCCCTTGGCGGCGAGCGCGCCCTTCGTCGCCGCCTGTGGCCAGCTGCGATCCCGGGCGGAGGACTGGGCGGCAGCGTTGGAGCCTGCGCCGATTGGCGCGGCGCTCTCCGAGCGGGGATATGATGCAGGCGAGATCGCCGAGATCCGGGCCCTCATCGAGGTCTTCTCCCACGGCAATATGCCCTATCTGCTCATCGCCACACAGGCACGGCTCCTGCTGGCGGGTCGGGCCCTTTCGACTGAGATGGCGGCGCCGGCCTTCGCGGGGCGTCACGGCCCGGAGCCGGGCAGGGCGCTCACCCTGATCGAGCCGCATCACGCGGATGAGAGCCTCGCCGCGCTCTACGCCGATATCCGGACGACCCTGGGCCTGCCCTTCGTCAATACAGACTACCGCGCCCTGGCGCGCTGGCCGAGCTACCTCGCGCTCGCCTGGGCGGATCTGCGCACACGGATCGGGACTGAGCCCTATGAAGCGGCTGTCGGCGCGGTGCATCAGGAGGCCATGCGGCTCGCCTCGACGCTTCCCAACCCTGGTGGGCTGAGCGCGGAGACGCTTCGCGCGGCGGCCGAGGCAGATGGCTCTGCGGTGGCGATCTCGGAGACAGTCGCCCTCTTTCAATGGCTGCTGCCGGGCCTCGTCACGAATGTCGCCTTCTTGAGAGCACAGATCACCGCGCCCGCGACCAGCGCAAGCGCCTAGCCGTCCGCATCCGCATCGCTTGGTCCATGGATAGCTTAGAAAACGCAAGCCCTGGGCGGCACGCCGCGGCGTGAACTCAGAGCAACAAGAGGGGATATGGTGCGGTTGAGAAGACTCGAACTTCCACGGGTTTTACCCCACAGCGACCTCAACGCTGCGCGTCTACCAATTCCGCCACAACCGCTTCGCCGGCGCTGATTAGTGGAAGGGGCGGGACCTGCGCAAGGCCTCGCCCGGATAAATTTGCAGAAGGGCGTGGCGAAGGCCTGCCCCCGGCCCCTGCGCGCGGGGCGCGCTCAAGGGCGCCGGTCTTGCGGTCCCTGGCGTGCCGCGCCTAGCTGCACTTGAGCGTGCAAAGGGAGAGAGCCATGGCGGAGCCCGCACCAGCGGAGGCCGAGGACGCGGTGGCGCGGGCTGTGGAGTGGTGCGTTGAGCCTGGTCTCCTGCCCTATGAGCGCGCGCTCTCGGAGATGGAGGCGCGCGCGGCGGCCATCGCTGCTGGCACCGCGCGCGAGCGCTTCTGGCTGGTCGAGCATCCCCCGCTCTACACCGCCGGAACAAGCGCGCGCCCGGAGGATCTGCGCGCGGAGACCTTCCCCGTCCATGCGGTCCGTCGAGGTGGGCAATACACCTATCACGGGCCCGGTCAGCGCGTCGTCTACGTGATGCTGGACGTGGCGCGCCGCGGCCGGGATGTGCGCCAGTTCGTCGCCACGCTCGAGGCATGGGTGATCGCGGCACTTGCCGAGTTTCAGGTCGTGGCAGAGCGGCGCACGGGCCGTGTCGGCGTTTGGGTCACGCGCCCGGACCGCCCGCCCCAGCCCGACGGGAGCCCGGCCGAAGACAAGATCGCGGCCATTGGTGTGCAGCTGCGCCGATGGGTCAGCTTCCACGGCATCGCGATCAATGTGGAGCCGGATCTCTCCCATTACGACGGCATTGTGCCCTGCGGGATCAGCGCACATGGTGTGACGAGCTTGGTCGATCTTGGCCTGCCGATTTCGATGGCAGACCTCGACCTCGCCCTTACGCGCACGCTTCCGCCCAGCTTAGGGCCGCTCTTGGCAAAGCGTGAAGATGGAAGCCTGTTCCAAAGCTGAGAAGTTGCCCCATATTCGGCGGTGGCGCCGCGTCCTGCGGCGTGTCTTAGAACTCGGGAGGACATCATGATCCGCTTCGTAGCTAGCCTCGCGCTCCTGAGCGCCGTTGGCGCCAGCCACGCTGCCGCCGCCGATGCCGCGGCTGGCGAGAAAATCTTCCGGCAGTGCAAAGCCTGCCATGTGCTCGACAAGGAGCAGAACCGCGTTGGCCCGCATTTGGTCGGCATCGTCGGCCGCTCGGTCGGCGCGGTTGACGGCTTCAAGTATTCTAAGGCGATGCTCGAGTGGGGTGAGGACAAGGCCTGGGACGACGCGACCCTGGCGGAGTACCTCGAGAACCCGCGGCAGGTCGTGAAGGGCACCAAGATGGCCTATCCCGGTTTGAAGAAGGACGCCGATCGCGCGAACCTGATCGAATATCTCAAGAGCGCTGCGGGCTCCTGAGTGACGGTGACGCGTCCACTGATCCGCGTTTGATCCGCCTCTGACCTACGCCTCTTAAGGCGCGCGGCGCCGCCCCCGTGTTCCCCTCAAGGAGATCGGGCGGCGCCTTAAACTCAGCCCGCAAGATTGGTGTGCGTCGCAGCGCCGATCGCTCGCTCCTCCATCTCGATCCGTGCCATAATCTGCTGCGTCAGGCTGTCGCGCCCGGCGCATTTTTCACACGTTCTTGCGGAAAATCGGATCTCTGGCGACCTGGGCGCGCAAGGGTCGCAGGCTCAAGCGTTGCCCAAAGAGTATCATCCCGATATCCATCCGGGCAAATGGCGGTCGATTCCGCCCGACGAAAAGGAGACCTCCATGGCCGACGCGGCAGTGCATGCCCACGACCACGGCAAGCCCGACTTCTTCACGCGCTGGTTCTGCTCGACGAACCACAAGGACATCGGGATCCTCTATCTGATCACGGCGGGCGTGGTCGGGTTCATCTCGGTTGCCTTCACCATGTACATGCGGCTCGAGCTCATGGAGCCGGGCGTGCAGTACATGACGATGGAGGACGGCACACCCAACGGCCATATTTGGAACGTCATGGTCACCGCCCATGGTGTCCTGATGATGTTCTTCGTCGTGATCCCAGCGCTCTTCGGCGGCTTCGGCAACTACTTCATGCCGTTGCAAATCGGCGCACCGGACATGGCCTTTCCGCGTCTGAACAACCTCAGCTACTGGCTGTTCGTTGCCGGGTCCTCGCTCGCGGTGCTGTCGGTCTTTGTGCCAGGTGGGAATGGGCAATCAGGAGCAGGCGTGGGATGGGTGCTCTACGCGCCGCTCTCGACCTCCGAAATGGGCATGGCGACCGATTTTGCGATCTTCGCCGTGCACTTGTCGGGCGCTTCGTCGATCCTGGGTGCGATCAACATCATCACGACCTTCCTCAACATGCGTGCCCCGGGCATGACGATGATGAAGGTGCCGCTGTTCGCCTGGTCGATCTTCATTACCGCTTTCATGATCCTGCTGGCGCTGCCGGTGCTGGCCGGGGCGATCACCATGCTGCTGACGGATCGGAACTTCGGCACGGCCTTCTTTGATCCCGCCGGCGGTGGCGATCCGGTGCTCTACCAGCACATCCTGTGGTTCTTCGGGCACCCGGAGGTGTACATCCTAATCGTGCCCGCCTTCGGCATTATCAGCCATGTGATCTCGACCTTCTCGAAGAAGCCGATTTTCGGCTACTCGGGCATGGTCTTCGCCATGGTCGGCATCGCCGTGCTCGGCTTCGTCGTCTGGGCGCACCATATGTACACGGTGGGCATGTCGAAGAACGCGCAGGCCTACTTCATGCTGGCGACGATGGTGATCGCGGTGCCGACGGGCATCAAGATCTTCTCCTGGATCGCCACGATGTGGGGCGGCGTGCTGGATCTGCGCACGCCCATGCTCTGGGCCATCGGCTTCCTGTTCCTCTTCACGGTGGGCGGGGTGACCGGCATCGTGCTCAGCCAGGCTGGCATCGATCGCGCCTATCACGACACCTACTATGTGGTCGCGCACTTCCACTATGTGATGTCGCTCGGCGCCGTCTTCGGCATCTTCTGCGGGATCTACTACTGGATCGGCAAAATGTCCGGTCGGCAGTACCCGGAGGAGTGGGGCAAGATCCACTTCTGGACCTTCTTCATCGGCACCAACATCACCTTCTTCCCGCAGCACTTCCTGGGCCGTCAGGGCATGCCGCGCCGCTACATCGACTATCCGGAGGCCTTCGCGCTCTGGAACTACATCAGCTCGATCGGCGCCTTCATCTCAATGGCCTCGTTCCTCTTCTTCCTCTACATCATCTACTATACGCTCACGAAGGGCGTGCGGGTGACCAATCCCAACTACTGGGATGATCCGCGCGGTACGCTGGAGTGGACCCTTTCAAACCCGCCGCCGGAGCACACTTTCGAGACGCTGCCCAAGCGGGAGGAATGGGACAAGCAGGAAGCGCACTGAGCCCATGCCTCGCGACGACGAACAGGCGGCCGGGGTGTCATCCCCGGCCGCTGGTGTTTTGGGGGACGACTGGCCGGCGCGGACGGATCGGCCGCTCCTTGCCCTCGATCTTTCCCCCAACCGCTCGCTGAGCACGACGGGGCGCAAGCGCTTCCTCTGGTTCGCGGCCAGCGGGTTTGCCTTGCCGCTTCTGCCCTTGGTGCTGACGCCTGTCCTCTGGATCCCGCTCGCCTTCGCGCTGATCGTGCTCACGGGGCTCTGGTATGCGCTTCGCCGCAATACCGCGGACGGGCAGCTCTGCGAACGGGTGACGCTCTGGCCAAACGAGCTTCGCGTCGAACGGCGGGAGACCTCCGGCATCGTCCGCCGCTGGCGCGCGGATCCCTATTGGGTGCGGCTGACGCTCCATGAAAACGGGCGTCCCGAGCAGTACCTCACCATCAAAGGCGGCGGACGCGAAATCGAGCTTGGCGCCTTTCTGAGCCCTGAGGAGCGGGTGGAGCTTGCAGAGCGGCTTGAGGCGGCGATCCGGCAAGGCCTGCGCGGCGACGCTTAGGTCAAGCTTACCGTATCGTGGGAATAAATCCTGCAAAAAATAGTGGGAAAAATTCCCCTAAATCATACCTCGCGCGTCATCGGACGGGCATGGCGCCCGTGCCCCCCAGATCAGGAGATCGACCGATGACCTTGACCAAACTCGCCGTCGCTGCCGCCTTCGCCGTCTCTGCCCTTGGCGTCGCCGCCTGCAGCACGGCCGGCACGAGCACAGCCACGACCGCCGCTTCTCAGGCGAGCAAGACCGCCCAGGCCGATATCGTCGACACCGCCGTTGCCGCGGGCAGCTTCGACACCCTTGTCGCCGCCGTACAGGCCGCGGGGCTCGTGGAAACGCTCAAAGGTGAGGGTCCGTTCACGGTCTTCGCCCCGACGGACGAGGCCTTTGCGGCGCTGCCGGCCGGTACCGTCGAGGATCTCCTCAAGCCCGAGAACAAGGACCAGCTGGTCGCCGTCCTCACCTATCATGTGCTCCCGGGCAAGGTCATGAGCAGCGATATAGCAGGGCAGACGCTCTCGCCGACGACCGTCCAGGGCACTACCGTCGACATCGATGCGACGAGCGGCGTGAAAGTTGACGGCGCCAACGTGATTGCGGCCGATGTGGAGGCGACCAACGGCCGACGTTCCTGTTGGTTCCTACGTTCATTCAGTTGCGTATTGCACAACTGGGTCGTCCACACACAGCTTAAACT
>JBCCLX010000290.1:0-6092 GCA_039026635.1 Pseudomonadota bacterium | reverse complement strand
TTCATCGTCGGCAATCAGATCGTGCGTGGCTTTCAGCCCGTCGATGAGTTTCTCCAGACCATCGCAGGCGCACGCCGCACCGCCTCCAACTGAGCCCTGCCGGACCCAGTCGACCCGCTTGCAGCATGCGGCCGTTTGACGGCATGCGCGCAAGGCGCTACCGCAAGCGCCACGGTGTCTCGCGATCTGGCGAGACCCTCCGACCTGCGGGCGCTGATCGGTCAGACCAGGGGTGTGCATGAGCCGAGACACAGATGCCGATGTGGCCTTTATCCGGGCCCTCGCCGAGATCCTGAAAGAGCATGACCTCGGCGAGATCGAGGTCGAGCGCGAGTATGGCGATGATGACGAGCTGAAGGTTCGGCTCACGCGCCAGGCCGCAGCCCCCCTGCCCGCTCCCATGATCTCGGCCCCGATGATGGCGGCACCTGCCGCTGTCCCAGCGGCAGTCGCCCCCGCACCCCTCCCAGCTGCCCCGGTCGCGCCGGAGGCTGTCGAGCCCGCGGGCGAACAGGTCACCTCGCCCATGGTCGGTACAGCCTATCTCTCGCCCGAGCCCGGCGCCGATGCCTTTATCAGCGTCGGGGATCAGGTGAGCGAGGGGCAGACGCTCGTGATCATCGAGGCGATGAAGACCATGAACCAGATCCCCGCTCCCCGCGCGGGCCGCGTCGCCGCGATCCTGGTCGCCAATGCCGAGCCGGTGGAATTCGGCGCCCCCCTCGTCGTGCTCGAGTGATGTTCTCAAAGATCCTGATCGCCAACCGCGGCGAGATCGCACTGCGCGTCCACCGCGCCGCCCGCGAGATGGGGATCGCCACGGTCGCGATCCACTCCACCGCCGATGCAACGGCCATGCATGTGCGCATGGCGGATGAAAGCGTCTGTGTCGGCCCGCCGGCCTCTATCGAGAGCTATCTGAACCAGCCCGCCATCATCACCGCCTGCGAGATCACCGGGGCCGAAGCGGTGCACCCGGGCTACGGCTTTCTCTCTGAGAACGCCGGTTTTGCGCAGATGGTGGAGGAGCATGAGATCGCCTTCATCGGCCCGACCGCTGAGCACATTCGCCTGATGGGCGACAAGATCAGCGCCAAGGAGACGATGCGCCGCCTCGGCGTGCCCTGCGTTCCCGGCTCCGACGGTGCCGTCGATACCTATGAGGAAGCGCTGGCTGCCGCCCGCGACATCGGCTTTCCGGTGCTGGTCAAGGCCGCGGCCGGCGGCGGCGGTCGCGGGATGAAGGTGGCCGCCACAGAGGCCGATCTCGCTGAGGCTTTCTCCTCGGCACGGGCGGAGGCCAAGGCCGCCTTTGGTTTCGATGCCGTGTATCTCGAGAAGTACCTCTCGCTGCCCCGGCACATCGAGATCCAGGTCGTGGGCGATGGGCGCGGCAATGCCGTGCATCTCGGTGAGCGCGACTGCTCGCTCCAGCGCCGCCACCAGAAAGTGCTGGAGGAATGCCCCTCCCCCACCATCGATGCGGCCACCCGCGCCAAGATCGGGGCCACTTGTGCCGAGGCCGTTGCGGAGATGGGATATCGCGGCGTTGGCACTATCGAATTTCTGTTTGAGAACAATGAGTTCTTCTTCATTGAGATGAACACACGCCTGCAGGTCGAGCATCCGGTGACAGAGGCCGTCTATGGCGTGGATCTTGTGGCCGAACAGCTGCGCATTGCCGCGGGCGAAGGTCTCTCCTTCAGCCAGGGAGACCTGATCCCGCGCGGCCATGCCATCGAATGCCGCATCAATGCCGAGCGTGTGCCGAGCTTCGCGCCCTCGCCAGGCACCGTCGCAGCCTTCCATGCGCCGGGCGGGCTCGGTGTGCGCATGGATAGCGCTGTTTATGCCGGCTACCGGATCCCGCCGCATTACGACAGCCTGATCGCTAAGCTCATCGTCCATGGCGGCGATCGCCAGGCCTGTCTGCAGCGTCTTTCCCGGGCGCTCTCGGAGCTTGTCGTCGATGGGATCGACACGACGGCCCCACTCTTCCGGGCCCTGCTCGAGGACCCCGAGATCCAGAGGGGAGACTACAGCATTCACTGGCTCGAGCGCTGGCTGGCGACCCGCGCCGAGGGGGACTTTACCTAAGACGCACACCAGAACATCGCCGCCTTGCGGGACGTTTCTTCTTCTGCATCACGCTACTCATTGAGCACGCTCACGTTTTTTTAGTGAACCGTGGTCGAGAAGGGATTTCGCCGAACAGGTGTACAGTGTAACACTGACCCCAGTTTCGGAGGCGGCGCACGATGAAGGACACCGAACCGGAATTCGAGATCACGCCGGAGCTTCTGCTTCGCGCCTATGCGGCTGGCGTGTTCCCGATGGCCGACGGTGCCGATGCCGATGAGATTTTCTGGGTAGAACCGCGCCGCCGCGGGATCCTCCCGCTCGAAGACTTCCACCTCTCGCGATCGCTGCGCAAACGGCTGCGCCGGAACGACTTCGTCATCGGGCTCGACACGGATTTCGCCGGTGTCGTCGCCGCCTGCGCGGATCGGAATGAGACCTGGATCAACGGCCAGATCGCCAATCTCTATGCCCAGCTCCATGAGATGGGCCACGCGCATTCGGTCGAAGTCTGGCAGGAGGGCGCGCTCATCGGCGGGCTCTATGGTGTCAGCATCGGTGGCGCGTTCTTTGGGGAGAGCATGTTCACCCGGCGCCGTGATGGCTCCAAGATCGCGCTCGCCCATCTGGTCGCCCGCCTTCGCGCCGGCGGCTACACGCTGCTCGACACGCAGTTCACGACGGACCACCTCCAGAGCCTCGGCGCCGTGACAGTAACGCGGCAGTGTTATCGGGCGCTCTTAGAGGACGCGCTCGCACGCCCTGGGGACTTCTTCGCGCTCGATCATCAGGATACGGGTGCGGTGATGCAGGTGCTCAGCCACACATCATAGCGCGGATGGTCGAGCGCTGAGAGCGCGGGGCTCTCGGCAAACATCCAGCCGCTGAAATCCGGCGTCGGCTCCACACCATCCGCTTCGGCCGCAGCCGTCTCCCGCCTGTCCCAGATCTGCAAGAGCACCACGTCACCGACGCTGTCGCTCTCTTCCACGGGCGTTTCGCAGGCGAGCAGGCGGAGCGTCAGGCGACCGACGCGCGTCTCTGTGCCCGTCTGGATCGGCACCTTCGCGATCTCGCCCGTGATCATGTCGAGCACAACCATCTCCGCCCCGCTGCCCGACTGCGTCTCGCCCAGATCGATGGCCCGGGCGATGCTGTCGAAATAGGTCTGGGTCTCGGTGCGGAAGGGCGCGACGGCGAAGCGGCGCCCGTCGCCCGGGGTGCTCGTCGTCAACCCGCCGATCTGTCCGCCTGCCTCCCCGCCAGGGGCGGCCTCCGGGATCACCACGGGCGCGCGGGCGGGTGCGCTATTGGGCAGGCGCGTCTCGATGGCGGCTTGATCGCGCCCATCCACCGGGCCAACGCCCGGCACGATCAGATCGTCCTCCGGCTGGGGCGCCTGGATCCCGATGCGCCCTCCGCTGCTGCGGCCCGCGTTGCCCAGCCCCGCATTGCTTCGCCCGCCGCCAAGGAGACCCTCGCTCGCTGTGCCGCGCTCGAGCAGGCGCCCGCTCCCGTCCCGCACGCGCGGCAGGGGGCGGCTTGGCGGCAGGACGGAGGTGCTGGGATCTTGGCGCGCATCGGTCACGCCCGGCGGCGCCTCCAACGGTGCGCTCTCGATCTGGGCGCCGGCAGGCTCTGCGAGCGCCCAGCACAGCACGGCGCTGGCCATGATGGCCTCGACGCCCTGCCGCCGCGGGCTGATGGCGATCCGTCTCCGCATGCGCCCTGCTAGCGCAGGCGTGCGCGGAAGCGCAATCGCACATAATCCGCGTGCCAGCCGCCGGTGCTGTCTTGGAGGGCGGGTTCAAGCACGCGCTGGATGCTCTCAACCGCCCGCGGCCGGTTCTCATAGGGCAGCAGACGCAGCGCGGGGCTCGCGAGCGTGGCCAGCCAGCTCTGCATATCGCCGGGCAGCGGCGTCGGCCGCGGGATCAGCGCGATGGCCTCGACGGCGAAGCCGCCTGCCTCGAGCCGCGCCGCATGCTCCTCGGCGGTGGGGAAGTACCAGATCTCATCGAGCGTTGTCGCCACGCCATGCTCATAGGCCAGCACGGCGACGATCGCTGTGTGGATTGCCGCGACATTGCCGAACCCGCCGAACTCCGCCACGAACCGCCCGCCCGGGCGCAGAGCCCGCGCCACACCGGTGATCACAGCGTCAGGGTCCGTCATCCAATGGAGCGCGGCGTTGGAGAAGACCGCATCGAAGCGGTCCTGCCAGGTGAGCGCCATGCCGTCGCCCTGATGCACCTCAAGCCCCAGCCCCCGCGCCGCAGCCACCATATCGCCCGAGGCATCGACGCCGACGACGCGGGCACCGGCCGCGGCGAGCCGCGCCGTCAGCGCCCCGTCTCCGCAGCCGAGATCGAGCACATCCTCGCCCTCGACCGGCCCCAGCAGATCGAGAACAGGCTGGCCCAGATCCGAGACGAAGCGCGCGTTCTGTGCATATTCGTGCGCCGACCAGTCAGCGGTCTCGCCCGTCGCGATCTCCTCGGCCATCGCCTTCCCCCTCTTGCGCTGGCTCTTCTCGGCACCGCCACCACCCGGCGGGGCGTGACCGCTACTCGCCGTCAGACGCGCCGTGGATGAAACGTCCGACCATATCGAGCAGGTTCACCGCATCCTGCGTGTAGGTGATCTCATCGCCGGCCTCGAGCATGAAGTCCGAGGCGCCGGGCGCGATCGAGATGTAGCTGTCGCCGAGAAGGCTGGCGGATGTGATGCGCGCTGAGCTGTCCTCGGGCAACAAAATCCCGGGATTGAGCGTGACCTGCACCTGCGCGCGGAAGCTCTGCGGATCGAGCTGCATCCCAGTTATGCTACCGACCTTCACGCCCGCGATCCGCACATCGGCGCCGGTGGCGAGCCCATCGGCTTTGCGGAACTCGGCAAGCAGCGTCGTCCCGCCCGAGCCGCCGCCAAGGCCCAGATCCGCCGTATTGGCGGCATAGACGACAAAGCCCGCCGCGGCTGCCAAGACGACGGCGCCGATCAGGCTCTCCCCTGTTCTGCCTGACATCGCGCTCATTCCGGCTGCCATGCCTCGTAATCGCCACGCGTCTTGGCGCGGGTCTCCGGCGTCAGAACGCTGCCGGGTGGGTGGTAGGCCATGGCCGTGCCCGTCATGTTCGGCATATGCGGGCGCTCCCAGTCGAACTGCTGCAGCGGCTTCTCGGTCGGCGGCTCGTCCCAGGTGTGGTGCAGCCAGCCATGCCAGTCCGGCGAGACCCGGCTCGCCTCGGACTCGCCATTGTAGATCACCCAGCGCCGCGTGCCGTCCGCTGTCTGGTAGAAAGCGTTGCCGACCTCGTCCTTGCCGACGAACTCACCGTGGCGGCTCGTAAACCGCCGCGTCCCGACAGTTTGTCCGTTCCACCAAGTCACCAGCTCGCGTAGCCGTTCGTACAGCGTCATCCGCCTCGCTCCGTCCGTGCCCATGCCCGCCGATCCAAGCCGCGGCGCGGTGCGCCTTGAACCCCGGTGATCGCGCGGCACTATGGCCGAGCGCCCCGCCACCGTCCAGCAGATCCGCCTTGAGGATCGTGCCGTAAGCTCGGCCAACGCTCGCTCATCCAGCCCGCACCTCTCAAAGTGGGGGAAGATCCCCCGCCCGGCGCTGCTCGCGAAAGGCCTCCGCAAAATCGGCTAGGGTCCCGCGAGCGATCGCCCGGCGCAGCCCCGCCATCATCTCCTGATAGAAGTGAAGATTATGCCATGTGAGGAGCATCATCCCGATGATCTCATTCGCCTTGATCACATGATGCAGATAGGCGCGGCTGTAGGAGGTGCAGCAGGGGCAGCTGCAGTCGGGATCGAGGGGGCGCGGATCGTCGCGATGGCGCGCGTTCTTGAGGTTGAGATCGCCCCGGCGCGTGAAGGCCTGGCCCGTGCGGCCCGAGCGTGTGGGCAGCACACAATCGAACATGTCGATCCCGCGCTCGACAGCGCCGAGGATGTCCTCGGGCTTGCCGACGCCCATGAGGTAGCGCGGGCGATCCTCGGGCAGC
>JBCCLX010000289.1:0-6095 GCA_039026635.1 Pseudomonadota bacterium | reverse complement strand
CTGGCATGCCAACGCCTTCGCCGGCTCCACCGTGCGCCAGATCACGCGCGGGGCCTGGGCGCTCGACGATATGGCGGATGTGCTGATGCTCGCGCTCCTGCCCTCGAGCCTGGTGCTGCTCGGCACGATCGCCACGCTCGCGGCCTTCCGTTGGGAGGTCGGGCTCGTCGCGCTCCTCGGGGCGGTGCTCTTCATGGTGCTCTCGCTTGGCCTCACCCTGCGCTGGGTGGCCCCGGCGGCTCGGCTCTCTAATGCGCAGGACAGCCGCGTCTCCGGGGCGCTGGCCGATGCCATCACCTCCAACGCCGTCGTGAAGGCCCATGCGGGTGAGGCACGGGAGGAGGATCGGCTGGGCCGTGTCCTCTCGAAGTGGGAGCATCGGACGAAGCGGACCTTGCGGCGCGGCACGTTCTCGGGCCTGGCCCAGGACGCCTCGATGTGGACCCTGCGCGCGGCGGTGCTCGGCGGGGCGCTCCTGGCCTTTGTGCAAGGGGCGGCTGGCGCCGGTGAGATCGCCTTCGTGGTCGCGGCGCTGGGCATGCTGGACGGGTATCTGCGCCAGATCGGCAACCATGTCCGCATGCTGCAGAAGGCGGTGAACGATGCTGAGGAGCTCGTCGATCTGATGGAGGCGACGCCGGAGCAGACCGTAGCGCGGACGCCTGCACGGGCCCTGCCGCCGCGGGCGGCGGCGCTCGCCTTCGAGCATGTGCACTATGGCTACCAGGGCGCGCCGACGCCGCTCTTCACCGATCTCCACGTCGCCATCCCGGCGGGGCAGAAGGTGGGGCTTGTCGGCCGCTCGGGCTCGGGGAAGACGACCTTCGTGAAGCTGATCCAGCGGCTGCATGAGATCACCGACGGTGCCATCACACTTGGCGGGGTCGATATCGCGCAGATCCCTCTGGCCGAGTTGCGCCGCCAGGTTGCGCTCGTGCCGCAGGAGCCGATCCTCTTCCACCGCTCGCTCGCAGAGAACATCGCCTATGCGCGCCCCGGCGCCACGGCGGCGGATGTGCGCGAGGCGGCGGCCCGCGCTGGAGCGGCCGGGTTCATCGAGCGGCTGCCCAAGGGCTATGGCACGGCGGTGGGGGAGCGGGGTGTGAAGCTCTCGGGAGGTGAGCGCCAACGGGTCGCCATTGCCCGGGCCTTCCTCTCCGATGCGCCGGTGCTGGTGATGGATGAGGCGACCTCCTCGCTCGATTCCGAAGCCGAAGCCTTGGTGGCCGAGGCGGCGGAGAGGTTGATGCAGGGGCGCACAACGCTGGTCATCGCCCACCGCCTGGCAACCGTCGAGCGCATGGACCGGATCCTGGTTTTTGAGCAGGGCCGGATCGTCGAGGACGGTGCGCCGGCTGAGCTGATGGCACGCCAGGGCGGTCTCTACCGCGCGCTGCGCCAGCGCCAAACCCTAGCGGCCTGACCGCCGCGGATGAGAACGGCCGATCGCGCAGGATGCGCGGTCGGCTTCCAGGAGATGGCGCGGTACTGCGAGCTGACGCAGCGTCATAGGTGTCTAAAAATAGCAGTATTTCCGACGTAAAACTGCAATCACACAGTCATCCCGCAGCCGCGAAACTGTAGTCTACCCTTGATACGCGCTTTCGCGGACAGAGGAGGCGCCGGTGCTGGAAATACGGGACGTTACCAAGACTTTCGGCACAGTATCGGCTGTGAAAAATCTAAGCTTCAACGTCCAAAGGCCTCAGATTATTGGCATTATCGGACGCTCCGGCGCGGGCAAGTCGACCTTCCTGCGGATTATGAACCGCATGACCGATGTCAGCAGTGGTCAGATCATTGTCGACGGCACCGATGTCCTCGCTCTTCGCGGCCGCACAAAAATGGACTGGCAGCGCAACTGCGCCATGATTTTTCAGCAGTTTAATCTGGTGCCGCGCCTCGACGTCATCACGAATGTGATCCTCGGCCGGCTCAATCAGCAGTCGATCCTGCGGTCCTCTCTGATGTTCTTCACCAAGGCAGAGCGCCACGAAGCGCTGATGCTGCTCGACCGATTTGGCGTAGCCCAGACAGCGCTCCAGCGGGCCGAGACGCTCTCGGGCGGTCAGCAGCAGCGGGTCGCTATCTGTCGCGCCATGATGCAGCAGCCGAAGTTCATCCTCGCCGACGAGCCGATCGCCTCGCTCGATCCGCTGAATGCCCGCCTCGTCATGGAAGCGTTGCAGAAGATTAACCGCGAAGAGAACATCACCGTCATCTGCAACCTGCACACACTCGACACCGCGCGCACCTACTGCGACCGGATCGTGGGCATGCGAGCGGGCGTGAAGGTGTTCGACGACGTGCCGGCCGCGCTGACCGACGACATGGCCCGCGAGATTTACGGCGCTGAGGCCAGCGAGGCCTTCGAAGGCTCGATCACATCGACATCGCTGGGCGGCGCCGCGGCGTCCGCCCTGCCGCCGCGTGCCAGCGCCGCTGCCGGCGCGCACTGACAGGGCCGACGGCCCCAGATCTCGACGTACGACCCCCCTCAAAGCCCAGGAGAGCTTCATGACCCGTACCTTCGCTGGCCTCGCGGCCACCGTCGCCTCGATGGCCATTGCCACCGTCGCCCTTGCCGATGCCGCCGACTATGCCGGCCCGAAATTCGACCTCAGCTCGGTGCAGGAAGAGTTCCGCATCGGCTTCCTCGGCGACGAGGCTTCGCAGGACATCATCGCGCGGAACGAGTGCCTGCAGGACTACATCGAGGTGGCCTACGGCGTGCCCGCCAAGATGTTCACCTTCAAGGACTACGCCGGCACCATGGAGAGCTTCGCCGGGGGCAACCTCGACTACACCTGGTTCGGTGCCTCGGGCTACGCGGGCCTTTATCTGCAGAACCCGGATATCGGCGAGCCGATCATGACCCGGATGCAGCCGACCGGCGACACCGGCTACTATTCGGTCATGGTCACCCGCGCCGACAGCGGCATCGAGAGCCTCGAGGACATGAAGGGCAAGTCGCTCGGCTTCGCCGATCCGAACTCCACCTCGGGCTACCTGATCCCCTCGATCGAGCTCGTCGACCAGATCGGCGACATCACCGAGTTTTTCGGCGAGACCGGCTTCCAGGGCGGCCATGAGAACGGTGTTCTCGCCGTGCTGAACGGCGATGTCGACGCGGCGGTGACCTGGGTTTCGGGCGTTGGTGCCTGGGAAGAGGGCTACACCTCGGGCAACCTGCGCAAGATGGTCGACAAGGGCATCCTGAACATGGATGACATCAAGCAGATCTGGTCCTCGAACCTGATCCCGAACGGCCCGATCGTGGTTCGCAAGGAGCTGCCGCAGGAAGCCAAGGATACGCTGCTTGGCATGAAGCAGTGGATCCTGGCCAATGATCCGGAGTGCGCCGAGAACATCGCCAACGGCGTCGTCAAGGCCTGGGTCCCGGTCGACCATTCCTTCTACGAGGTGATCGTGAAGGCCCGCCAGGCCAAGATCGAAGCCGAAAAGAGCAACTGATACAATGCTCTAAGGGGTGCGCGACCTCGCGCGCCCCGCCTTCTTTATGCCGAGAGGTCTCATGGTCTATATCCCCGCGCATCTGGAACAGCTCGATACCGAGCTGCAGAAGATCCAGCGGCGTAAAACCGTCTACACGATCCTCGGCATCGGTGTTGCAGCAGCCGTCGCGCTCATCGGCGTCGATATGGCCAACGCCGCGAATGCCACCCCCTTCTCCCAGGGGATCGGCAAGATCTTCGACTTCCCCATCGACATGATGGCGATGGCTTATGAGCTTGGTTTCTCGCGCTGGCTCTCGCGCGTGGCGGAGTTCGTCCCCGACCTGATTGTCACTCTGAACATGGCGCTCCTGTCCACGCTTCTCGGGGCAGTGATAGCGCTCGTGCTGGCCTGCTTGGCGTCGCGCAACATCATGCGCAACCAGGCGGTGGTCCTTTTTACGCGCCGGATGCTTGATCTCTTTCGGTCCTTCCCAGAGATCGTCATCGCGCTCGTGTTTCTCTACCTGATGGGCAAGAGCCTCCTGCCCGCGGTCATCGCCATCACGATCCATACGGTTGGTGTGCTGGGCAAGCTCTTCTCCGAGGCGATCGAGAACATCGACGTCAAACCGCTCGAAGGGCTCGAGTCCACCGGCGCTTCCTGGATCAGCCGCGTGCGCTTCGGCGTCTTTTCGCAGGTGATGCCGCTCTTCTTCTCCTACACGATCCTGCGCCTCGAGATTAACGTGCGCGCCTCCACGATCCTGGGCTTTTTCGGCGCCGGCGGCATCGGCCAGGCGCTCTCGACCATGATCCAGTGGCGCGATGGCGGGCGCGTGACCGCGATCTTCCTGCTCCTCGTCACGACAATTGTCGCGCTCGACTATCTGTCGGATTGGGTCCGCTCGCGCTTGGTGGGGAAACGGTGATGACGGGCGCGACACATCAGATGGACCTCGACGCCATTCAGGCCAATGTCGAGAAATCCGCCACGCACCATCGCATCTGGTTCTTCGCGACGCTGGCGGTAACGCTCGGCTATCTCGCCTTCTCATGGATCCAGTTCGAGATCGGCAGCGTTGTCGACCGCTGGCGCCCGGACCGCGCTGCGCTCTTCGTGCTCGATACCTATGCGCATAAAGACCACGTCACCATGCGCTGGAAGACGCCGGAGGAGGTGCAGGTTGCCTTCGAAGGCGGGCATCGCGAGGTCTATGATCCAAAGCCTGACTGGTTCGTGCAAGCCAATGACGGTGGCCGGATCATCAGCTTTGAGAACGGCGGCGAGATCGTCTTCTTCGACGATCGCGTGACGATGGACTGGCCCGGCCAGGACGAGACCTTTACCTTCCGGATCCAAGACGAGGTGCCCATCGTCGAGGGTTATCCCCGTCGGGAATGGGTCGATCGGGACACCGTGGACGACGCGCTGGCCCGGGGCCTCTGGTTCGACGGGCTGCCGGAGGATCTGCACCCCGGCCACGCGGGGCCTCTCTCCGGGGACGAATGGGCAGGGTTTCTGCGCTCAATCACGGCCCTTGGCCTCGACCAGCCGGAGGGCCTTCCTGACTGGCTGCGGGTGACCGCAAACAAGGTCGAGGTGCGCCCCACGCTCTTCGAGCGCCTTCAGGTCGGCACGCTTAAGGTCGAGGTGCATCGCTACGAGGTGGGCTGGAAGTATTTCTGGTTCGATTTCGACAGCCCGCTCGTGGGCATGGGGCCGCTCGAGGCTATCGGGCTGATGATCTCGGGCGATCGGGTGCTGCCGGAGATGTCGAACACCCGCCTCGTCGTCACCGAGTTCCTGGACAACGCGCTCTGGCAGCATGGCACGGTGCTCTATGCGATGCTCGAGACGATCTTCATGGCGCTGCTTGGCACCATGATCGCCTCTGGGGTGGGCTTGCCCCTTGCCTTCCTGGCAGCACGCAACATCCAGCCGCTGTCCGGCATCCGCTTCTTGCTCCGCCGCCTCTTCGACCTGCTGCGCGGGATCGATACGCTGCTCTGGTCGCTGATCTTCCTGCGTGCATTCGGCCCGGGCCTCTTCACCGGCATCTTCGCCATCGCCTTCACCGACACGGGCACGCTCGGCAAGCTGATGTCGGAGGCCATCGAGAACGCCGACAACAATCAGCGTGAGGGCATCCAGTCCACGGGCGCGAGCAAGGTCCAGCAACACCGCTTCGGTGTTTTACCCCAGATCATGCCGGTCTTTATCTCGCAGTCGCTCTACTATCTTGAATCCAACACCCGCGGCGCCGTGATCATCGGCGCGATGGGCGCGGGCGGCATCGGGCTACAATTCCTGGGCGCGCTGCAGACGGGCAACGACTTCGAGAACGTCGCCTATATGGCGATCCTCGTGCTCGTGACTGTGATCGCGATGGACACGATGTCCGCGCGTCTGCGCCTCATGCTGATCGGCATGGACGATCGCCCGAAATGAAGCTCGCGAAAGGATCTCTCATGCTCCGCTCCAGCCTCCTCGTCCTGGCCCTCCTGGCGACCCCGGCGCTTGCGCAACAGCAGCAGGCGGGCAATGAGGCGAGCACGAACACCGAAGAGACTTTTCAGGCGCTGATCGATCAGTGCGACGATACGGACGCGCTGATGCTGCGCGCCCGCATCCGCCTG
>JBCCLX010000288.1:0-6096 GCA_039026635.1 Pseudomonadota bacterium | reverse complement strand
GCGCTCGCGCGGGAGCGTGCCGAGATCATGGGGCTTTTGCTGCCCGAGGCCGGCGACGTCACCCTGGTCAACGTGCTCTTCACGCTGCCCGAGGTGAACCCCACAGAGGAGGTCCCGATGATCGTGCGCGAGTCGCGCGCGATGCTGGCGGAGATTGAAGAGAAATACGCGGTCGAGCTTCGCAAGACCGGCGCCGTCATGATCAACAACCAGTTCGCCACGAGCGGTCAGGAGGATGGCAAGAACCTCTTGGGCCCGATGTTCGTAGTGATCCTGCTGATCGTGGGGCTGGCGCTGCGCTCGCTCTGGATGACGATCGCGGTCTTGTTTCTGATCACGCTATCGGCGCTGACGGGCCTCGGCGCTGCGGGATGGATCGGCTTCCGTCTCAACTCGGTCACTGTGCTCGCGCCGCTCTACATCATGACGCTGGCGGTTGCCTCCGCGGTCCACATCCTCTCCGCCTGCCGCGCCGCGATGCCCGATAGCCCGGACCGTCGCGAATGGGTGCGGCGCGCGCTGGAGGAGCATTCCAGCGCCATCATCATCGCCTGCGTCACAACAGCGATCGGCTTCTTTTCGCTCAACTTCTCGATCTCGCCCCCCTTCCGTCAGCTCGGCAACATCGTCGGGATCGGGGTGTTGGCAGCGCTTGTCTACACGCTCTTCCTGCTGCCGGCGCTGATCACGCTATTCCCGATGCGCCGCCAGGCGGGCGCCGAGGCGGAACCGCGCGCGATGATGGGGCTGGCCAATTTCGTGGTCGGCAACCGCCGCGTTGTGGCCCCAGTCATGCTGGGGGTCGTGGGCGTCAGCGTGATTGGGATGAGCCAGCTCGTGCTCGAGGACGATTTCATCCGCTACTTCGACGAGCGCTATGAGTTCCGCCAGGACACGGATTTTGTGGAGAACCGGCTCACCGGCGTGAATGAGCTGGCCTTTGTCCTGCCTGCCGGTGTGCCCCAAGGGATCAATGATCCGGCTTATCTGGCCGAGCATGAGACCTTTGCCGATTGGCTCCGCACGCAGCCCGAGGTCACCCATGTCGGCACGCTCACGGACACGATCAAGCGGCTGACGATGAACATGAACGAGGACGACCCGTCCTTCTTCCGCCTGCCCGAAACCGAGGAGGCTGCGGCGCAATACCTGTTCCTCTATGAGCTCAGCCTGGGCTACGGCCGCGATCTGACGGATCAGATCAACATCGACAAATCGGCCATGCGCCTGAACGTGACGCTCGCCAACAAGACCACGGCCGAGATGCGGGAGATCACCTTGCGCGCTGGTCAGTGGCTGGCCGAGAACGCCCCGCTGATCCAGGCCGCCTGGGTCGCGGACAACCCGGACCGCCCGCTCGTCACCCCCACCGGCGTCGTCCATGTCTTCAACCTGATCAGCTATCGCGACGTCCGCGCGATGCTGACGGGCACGGCCCTGGCGCTGGTCCTGATCTCAGGCGTCATCATGATCGCGCTTCGCTCGGTCCGGATCGGGATCGTAAGCCTCGTGCCCAACCTGGTGCCGGCTGCCATGGCCTTCGGGATCTGGGGCTACTCCGTCGGTGCTGTCACGCTCGCCATCGCCGTCGTTCTCGCCGCCACCCTTGGCATCGTGGTCGACGACACGGTCCACTTCCTCTCGAAATATGAGAAAGGGCGCCGCGCCGGCATGTCGCCGGAGGACGCCGTCCGCCACGCCTTCACCCGCGTCGGCAATGCGCTCGCCATCACCTCGGTCGGCCTCGTGGCGGGCTTTGCGGTGCTTGCCTTCTCAGGCTTTGCCGTCAACGGCGACATGGCCAAGCTCACGGCGATCACGATCACCGTCGCCCTCATCGCGGACTTCCTGCTGCTACCCTGCCTCCTGATCTTCCTCGACAAGCGGAGAGAGACCATGACGAAAACCGCCCCTGCCGCAGCCCTGCTGCTCGCCGCCATGGCCCTGCCCTTCGTGCCAAGCCCCGCAGAGGCCGACGACGCGGCCGCCAAGGGCCTGGCCGTGGCCGAGAGCGCGGATGCGCGCGACCTAGGCTTCGGGGCCTATACCGTCAACGGGGAGATGATCCTGCGCGACGCGGGCGGGGCGGAGAGCCGTCGGCTGTTCGAGAACCTCGTGATGGAGCGCGAGCCTCGGAGCGTGGGCGACTTCGGGATCATCGTGTTCCAGCGACCACGCGATATCCGCGGCACGGGCCTGCTCACTCACGCCAACATCGAGCCCTCGGACGACGACCAGTGGCTCTACCTGCCCGCCATCAAGCGGGTGAAGCGCATCTCCTCCTCGAACCGTACGGGTAAGTTCGTCAGCTCCGAGTTCTCCTATGAAGACCTCGGCAGCCAGGAAGTCGACGACTACACCTATGAGTGGCTGCGCGAAGAAGCCTGCCCTGGGGCCAGTGAGCTCAACTGCCAGGTCGTCGCGAGTTTCCCGCGCAATGCCAAATCGGGCTACTCGAAGCGGATCGGCTGGGTGGATGACAGCGAGTGGCGCCAGTGGAAGGTGGAGTTTTACAACCGCCGCGGGGACCTCGAGAAAGTGCTGACCAACTCGGACTATGCGGAGTACGATGGGTATTGGCGTCCAGGAAAGCTCAGCATGATTAACCTACAGAGTGGGAAAGAGACGGATCTCTTGTTCTCGGACTACGATTTCTCGGTCTCACTCGGCGAAGGAGATTTCGATCCCTCCCGCCTCAGCCGGATGGCGCGGTGATGAATGCTCTGATCCCCGTCGGCGAACCCTGGCGCTTTGCCTCCACGGTGCTGCTGCGCGTCTGCCTCGCTCAGCTGAGCGTCGGGCTGATCCTGGCCCTGGCAGCGGCGTTCTGAATGGCCGAGAGCACCATCGAGAGTGCCAGTGAGACTGTCGAGGCCGACAGGATCCGCGAAGAGATCCTGACGGCCGCGATGCATTTGTTCGCGCATTACGGTTTTGCCAAGACCACCATGGCGGATATCGCCCGCGAGACGGGCATGAGCCCCGGCAATCTCTACCGCTACTACCGCAACAAACAGGCGATCGGGCGCTCTGTGGTCGGGCAGTACTTCCGGATGGCAGAGGCTCGCATGGCGCGCGCTGTGGAGGTACCGGATCGCTCGCCAGCGGCCTGCATCCGCGCCATGATCCAGGATGGCGTCGGCCATCTGATCGGCGAGATGCGGGAGAACCCGCGCATCGTCGAGCTCGCCATCTTCATCTGCTCCGACCCTGAAGGGGTGGTGGAGCTGAACCATCACATCACCTGGAAAGAACGGGCGCTGGCACAGGAGATTGCGCGCGGGATGGAGATCGGAGATTTCGCACCCGGTGATCCGGACGCGCTCGGCCGCGCCATGATCGCCGCCACACGGGCCTTTTGGATGCCCATGGCGCTCGCCCATATGGCGGAGCCGGCCAAGACCCCGATGGCCATCGATCAGGTGCTCGACCTGCTCTTGGCCGGCATGGAGAAAGGCGCGCCTGTCGCCCCAGTACCGTCAGCACCGTCAGCGCAGGATCACTGATCAGCGGGAAGTCGAGTGTTATCGGGCGCGACGGCCGAGGAAGGCGGCGCCGGCGAGGGCTGCACTGAGCAGTAGGATGCTGGCCGGGACGGGCACAGGCGCTGCGGCTTGCGCCAGGTCGAAAGCATCCACGATCTCCGCGGTAGCCGTGGTCCGGTAGACATCGTCGTCCAGGCCGTCGTCGTCGAGCGTCAGGAGCAGCGGGGTTCCGGCGCCGAGGAACGCGGTGGAGACCAGGGCGTTGTCGTCATCATCGCCCAAGAGCACCTGGCGAAAATCCCGCTGAAAGCGGCCGTCGTCATGCTCGATATCGACACCGAAGCTCACGCTCTCCCCGGGATTGAAGTCTTGAAAGGTGAAGACGAGGATCTCGGTGTTGATACCGTCCACACCGCGGGTCCTGGTGTCACCGACGACGAGATCCATACGCCCACCCGCCGGTCCGCGCATCGCCAGAACGCCGTCGAAGTTGAACTGCGGATCGCCGATGGAGATCGAGAAGCGGTCGAGGGTGGCACGATCCGAAACATTGCGCAGCGTGAAGAGCGGCACGGCCACGGTTCCCGGCTGGCGGCCGAGGCTGCCGTCGATAGTCAGCTCGAAACCGATGGTCGCCGCGGGCGTCGCAGCGACAGGGAGCAGGGTCGCGAGCCCGGCTAATGCGGACCCGATGAGGGCGGCGAGGCGCATCGTCTATCTCCATGAGGGGATGCGCCGGGTTCTCCGGCTAGCCGGGGCTGCTGCCCGTGTGTGTGAATAAAGTCCTAACGCCGATGGGGCACAAGGGATCGACAGATATTAACCAAGAGATTCAATGGTTTGTTTAAACACGCTTGCCGCATGATCCGGATTGGCACAGCGCTGGACCAAAACGAAACGAGGCGGCGCCAGGGGGCACCGCCTCGCTGCAGACATCGCTTTCGGGCGCGTCAGATCGCCAAGTACTCTTGGCGCAATTCGGCGTTGTCGAGCACTTCCTGCGCCGTGCCATCGAAGACGATCATGCCCATGTCGAGGATGAGCGCGCGATCGGCGAGGTGGAGGGCGGCGATGGCGTTCTGCTCCACCAGAATCGTCGTCATGCCGAGGTTCTTGATCTGCTCGAGTGTGCGCTCGATCTCCTGCACGATCACAGGCGCCAGCCCTTCATAAGGCTCGTCGAGCAGCAGCAGTTTCACATCCCGCGCAAGCGCCCGGGCCACCGCGAGCATCTGCTGCTCACCGCCCGACATCGTGACGCCTTCCTGTTTCCGCCGCTCGCCAAGGCGCGGGAAGAGCTCGTAGAGGCGCTCGATGGACCAGCCATGGGGCTCGACGATCTGGGCAAGCTTCAGGTTCTCCTCGACCGTCAGGCCGGGGATGATGCGCCGATCCTCGGGCACGAGGCCGATGCCGTTGCGCGCGGCTTCATGGGCCTTCATCTCATGCAGCGGCTTATGGTCGAGCCAGATCTCGCCGTGCTGCACGCTCGGGCTGTCGAGCCGCGCGAGCGCGCGCAGCGTCGAGGTCTTGCCCGCGCCATTACGGCCGAGCAGCGCCACGATCTCACCCTCGCGGATGTCAAAGGACACGCCCTGGACGATGTAGCTGTCCCCGTAATAGGCGCGCAGATCCCAGACCGAGAAGAACGCGCGGGCGCCGCCTTTGGAGCGCGTCGGATCAACGCCCGGCGCTTTGGCCTCGGCCCATTGATCGGCATCCATCAGCTGTTGCTGGTTCATAGCTGGGCTCCTCCGAGATAGGCTTCCTGCACCCGCGGGTCGCCTTTGATCTTCTGCGGCTCGTCCTCGACGATCACGGTGCCCTGGGCCAACACGCTGATCTTCTGCGCCAGGCTGAAGACCACATGCATGTCGTGCTCGATGACCACGATGGTGATGCCGCGGGTCGCGATCTCCTTGAGGAGCTCGATGGTGCTGTTGGTGTCCGCCCGGCTCATGCCGGCGGTCGGCTCGTCCAGCAGCAGCAGTTTCGGCTTCTGGATCAGGCCCATGGCGAGTTCGAGGCGCCGCTTGTCACCGCGGCTCATCTCGGAGGCGCGGGACTGGGCGAGATGGTCGAGGCGCAGATCGGCCAGCACCTCCATCGCCTGCTGCATCACCGATTTCTCACGCAGCACCCCGCCCCAGCCGTTCATCGTGAAGGCCCCGTCGCGCTTGGCGAAGGCGGGGATCATGACGTTCTCCAGGAGCGACAGCTCGCCGAAGATCTCCGGCGTCTGGAAGACGCGGGCGACGCCGAGCTGATTGATCTCATGCGGCTTGATGCCGAGCAGCGAGTGCCCGGAGAACATCACGGTCCCAGTATCCGGAACCAGCCGACCGACAAAGCAATTCAGCAGCGTCGACTTGCCCGCCCCGTTCGGCCCGATGATCGCATGAACGCTGCCCTCCTCGACCGAGAGGTTGACCTCGTTCAGCGCCTTCAGGCCGCCGAAGCTCTTGTTGACGTTACGAACTTCGAGGATCGCTCCCATGGCTCCCTCCCTCACTCAGCCGGCGCCGGGGCGGGATCACCACCCTCACGCTCAGTGTTCTTGCGCTTGGCGAAGAGGCGCTGGATGCGGGCCAGCCCCTCCATCATGCCACCG